>JAEWMT010000030.1 GCA_023393095.1 Bacillota bacterium | reverse complement strand
TAAAAAGAAAAATTACTGTTAAGATTTCGTACGCTATTAAATACAATGCTAAAGTATAAAACGAAGAATCATTTGTTTCACGATATTATGAATGATCCGGGAAGTTTTGAAGAGTCGGAGTGTTCTGCAATGGTAGCTTATGCTATATATGTGGGAGTGAAGAAAGGATTGTTAGTTGAAAAATATTTGGAAGAAGCGGATTTAATTCGGGAATCACTTTATAAAAATGTTACCGATACAGGACTTGTATTGAATAGTGCCGGTTCTCCAGATTTTATTAGGGCGGGAACTTCAGTGGAATGTCAAGCACATTTTCTAATGATGAATGAGATATTTGAAAAATATTATAAAAATTAGATATCAATATCCGAATTACCATTCACAGCCAACTAAGCTCTCTCGGGTACAGAATCTCCTTCATACACAGGTTAAAAGACATAGCACCAATTTTGTATGCCATAGTTGTACAAGTATATTCGGCTATGGCATATAAAACTGATACCATGTCTTTCAAATAATGCATTACGGGAGGTTCTGTGCTCGAGAGTTTAGTTGGCAGTGAATAATAACATATCCGGATTTCTTAAAAATAGTTCGCTACAAATATACCTTGTGATATTAATAAGAATATATTAGAATATAAGTAATAAAAATCGGTTTAGGTGTCAAATTCTCATGTCGGCTTACGCAGCACTATATATAACAAATGGTGAGAATTACTTAAACCAAAGATGCTTTATCAAAAAATTGGTTTCATTAACGATAGGAGAAAATTATGGCGTTTATAATTGATGGTAAAAAAATATCTACCCAGATAAAGGACGAATTAAAAGAGAAAGTATCTGAATTAAAGAAAAAAGGTAAAGAGGTTACATTGGCAGTCGTTCAGGTTGGTAATGATCCGGCATCTACCGTGTATGTTGGTAATAAGAAAAAAGCTTGCGAATATATCGGTATTAATTCCCAAGCATACGAGCTCTCGGAGAATACAACCGAAGAAGAGCTTTTGACACTTGTAAAAAGGTTGAATGATGACTCGAAAGTGAATGGTATCCTGGTACAGCTTCCGTTACCGGCTCACATCAATGAAGATACTATAATTAAGACGATTTCTCCGTTGAAGGATGTTGACGGTTTTCATCCCCAGAGTGTCGGAGCTTTAAGTATAGGCCAAAAGGGATTTGTATCCTGTACACCGGCAGGTATCATACAGCTGTTAAAACGCTCCGGTATATCAATCGAAGGTAAGGAATGTGTAATTATAGGCAGAAGTAACATCGTAGGTAAACCTATGGCATTATTAATGTTACGTGAAAATGCAACCGTGACCATCTGTCATTCCAGGACGCAAAATTTAAAAGAAGTGGCAAAAAGAGCGGATATACTTATCGTAGCTATCGGACAACCGCGTTTTGTAAATAAAGAATATGTGAAAGAAGGTGCCGTAGTGATTGATGTCGGCATGCATAGAAATGAAAATAACAAACTCTGTGGAGATGTAGATTATGAGGATGTAGTTGATCTTGTATCAGCAATCACTCCAGTTCCGGGCGGTGTTGGCCCTATGACGATTGCAATGCTGATGAATAACTGTGTAGAAGCGGTTTAATAAAAGTATAGTAATTAAATTATGTAAATGTTAGACGTTTCTATGGTTGAATGTAAAGCATTTTCATAACACCAATTGAGATTTACAATGTGTATAAGATGCCTTTTGGTCGTATTGTGGAGGTAAGGATGGATATAAAGCAACAAATTGAATATATGGGAAAAAAATATGAAATTATTAAAGTGGAACAAGAATTTATTGTACATCCGGCTGCTTTTGGGTTAGTACCTTCAGGAAATGCCGCACTTAAGAGTTCCTTCTCCAGTGATTTTCATATTAAAGATTATTGTCTGATGCTAGATAACATTGTTCTGTCGGGGGATGGAACAGGAGAGGGAAGACATTTTCAACCAACAGAATGCAAAGTATCCTATAACGGAGCCTTCTTAATTGCTACAAATCCAGTAGGGGAATATTATCAAAAGGATGGAAAGCTGGCATGCTATTCTTATCAGAACGTTTTAGAACTGGTATTTGAAAATGGAATGCTCATTACTACAGTTGACCAAAGTAAGGCGATGTTAAGAATACGTAAGAACATTGAACAGGGACTTAGAAGTTTAAATGTTAAGCGAGATTTAAGATGTATCAAACGGTTTATGAATTCCAGTTTTGTAGGAGATTATAAACCATTTAAGCTGACTTTAATGCGTCTTAGATATCTGAAGGATATGTGTAAGAATTATGAACAATATTCCTAACAGACTTATTGTAAAAATTCAATTATAATAACATAGTTATTGTTATTCCTTGGAAGTAATTCATTCGGTAATTCTATCATAAGTAGAAACATGTGATTAAATCACAGAAAATAGTTTATTTTTCAAAGGAAAACTGATACAATGTTTGAGGCAAACAAAGGTGAAATTATGAAAGGCATGGATATAGAATGAATATATACTTTATTTCTCTCGGTTGTGACAAGAACCTTGTCGACAGTGAGAATATGCTAGGTATACTGCAAGAAAACGGATATCGGATTACTAACGAGGAACAGGAAGCTGACATTATCATTATCAATACCTGCTGCTTCATAAATGATGCGAAGCAGGAAAGCATTAATACAATACTTGAGATGGCAGAATATAAAAAGGCCGGAAGTTTAAAGGCTCTTATTGTTACAGGATGTCTTGCACAACGTTATAAGGAAGAAATATTGACTGAAATACCGGAGGTGGATGCACTTCTTGGTACTTCAAGTTTTCATGAAATATTAAAGGTAATGGATGAAATACTAAATGGAGGTAAGCAAACCTGCTTTGAGGATTTAGATCAATTACCTAAGACGAATAATAAACGAATGCTCACCTCAGGTACCTATTCTACCTATTTAAAGATTGCAGAAGGCTGTGACAAACATTGTACCTACTGTATCATTCCTCAGGTACGCGGTAATTACCGAAGTGTTCCCTTGGAAGATTTGATAAACGAAGCAAAATATCTTGCCGAACAGGGAGTTAAGGAGTTGATTCTGGTTGCACAGGAAACGACCCTGTATGGTGTGGATTTATATAAAGAGAAATCCATTCCGAAGCTATTGAAAGAATTATGTAAAATAGATGGTATCGAGTGGATTAGAATAATGTATTGCTATCCGGAGGAGATTACGGATGAATTAATCGAGACAATAAAACAGGAACCGAAAATCTGCCGCTATCTCGATATTCCAATTCAGCATGCGAATGACAGAATACTAAAATTAATGGGTAGAAGGACGTCAAAAGAGGATCTCATCGGGATAATAACTAAGCTTAGATATCATATTCCGGATATTGTTCTTCGAACTACCCTGATTACCGGTTTCCCAACAGAAACAGATGCTGAACATGAAGAAGTGCTAGAATTTGTGAAGAATATGCAATTTGAACGATTGGGTGTATTTACTTATTCTAAGGAAGATCAGACTCCTGCATCCAAATTAAAACCTCAGGTTACAGCAAAGGTAAAAAAACAGCGTCAGAAGGATATCATGAAGCTGCAGCAGTCCATAGTATTTAATCATACTTCAGAGCTGATTGGAAAGCAATATCAGGTGCTAGTGGAAGGAAAAATAGCAGATGAGGATTGTGTCTATATCGGAAGAACCTATATGGATGCACCATCCGTGGATGGATTTTTGTTTGTTCGTTCTGACAGAGAATTAATATCAGGTGATATGATAGAGGCAAAAGTAACCGGCGCAAAGGGTTACGATCTGATTGGTGAAATAATTACCTAAGATATATTAAGGCATATGGAGGTTAGTATGAATCTGCCAAATAAGATAACATTATTCAGAGTTTTTATGATACCGATATTTTTGGTATTTATGCTAGTACCGGGTATAACCTATGGGCGTTATATTGCAGCCGGGATATTTATCATTGCGGCTATTTCGGATTTTCTAGATGGATATATTGCCCGTAAAAACCATCTTGTTACTAATTTCGGCAAGTTCATGGATCCACTTGCGGATAAGCTTCTGGTATCCAGTGCATTGATTTGTTTCGTAGAGCTCAAACAGATCTATTCTTGGATTGTTATTATAATCATAGCACGCGAGTTTATTATCAGTGGTTTTCGTCTCATAGCTTCCGATAAAGGTGTAGTTATTGCAGCTAGCTGGTGGGGCAAAGTGAAAACCAATGTACAGATGATAATGAGTATAATGCTGATTATTAATCTTGATTATACGGTAATTAATGTACTAGAACAGGTTGCGATTTATCTGGCACTTGCACTGACCGTAATTTCCTTAGTGGACTATATGGTAAAGAACAAATCGGTATTAAGTGAGAAACACTAAATATTACGGCTAAATTCTAACATATTAGAAAGATTGCACTGAAAATCAGTATTGATTCATGATAAAGTGATTTATATAAGACATTAAGTATTTTATTTATAATATCATAACAAACTAAACAAAAAGAACACTTTTCATTTGATACAATTAAGAAAATGAACTGTGTTCTTTCATATAATAATAGGAGTTGGAACAAAATAAAAAGTATAAAGCAACGCTTGATAAATTCAGCATTTAATATTTAATTAGAAACAATTAGTGAATTTTAACTTAACATCGAAGACAGAATATTAATCAAAACTAATGGTTTCCTATTGAATTATGATACTGATTTTATCAATCAACAAAATTCAATTTAGATGTTTGAATAATAAAAATAATAATTAGGTAATTGAGAAACCCATAAAATATAGATATGGTATACACAGCGCTGTATACAATTACAAAAACTCTATAGATTCGCAATTACCTCTAAAAATATAAATAGAAGAGAGGTTTTTAGTCATGACTGTAGAATTAATCAGTGTCGGAACGGAATTATTAATGGGTAATATCGTGAATACTAATGCACAGTATTTATCAAAGAAATGTGCAGAGTTGGGTATATCATTATACTTTCAAATCACAGTTGGAGATAACGAGGGGCGACTTTGTGAAGTAATCAAATCATCTATGTCACGCTCTGATATTGTTATTTTAACTGGAGGACTTGGACCCACACAGGATGATATGACAAAGGAAGCCGTTGCCAAGGTGTTAAACCGTAAGCTGATTATGGATGAGACATCGAAGGAAAGAATTGCATCTTATTTTAAATTCCGATACAGTTCCGATACAGTGCCGCAGGTGATTACAGATAATAACTGGAAACAGGCATTACGCATAGATGGTTCCATAGTCATTGATAATGATAACGGTACTGCCCCGGGCTATATTGTCGAAACCGAGGAAAAAGCAGTGATTATTCTTCCTGGTCCTCCTTCTGAGATGGTACCTATGTTTGAAAATCATATCTATCCGTATTTAAAAAAGAAGCAGAATAAAGTATTCCTGTCGAATATGGTGAAAATCTGTGGTATCGGAGAAAGTAGGGCGGAAACGGAGCTCTTGGATCTAATCGAGAATCAGAGCAATCCAACCATCGCTCCATACGCAAAAGACGGAGAAGTCCATTTTCGCGTAACAGCAGCTGCGGATAGTGAAGAGGAAGCACAGAAGCTGTTACAGCCGGTAGTGAGGGAGTTGTTTCATCGTTTTGGAGATAATATCTATACAACAAAGGAAAGTGAAACGCTCGAAGAGGTAGTAGTAAAGCTTCTAAGTAATAAAAAATATACTCTGGCTACGGCAGAATCCTGTACAGGAGGCTTACTAACTGGAAGAATTGTTAACGTTGCAGGGGTTTCCGAAGTATTAAAGGAAGGATTTATTACCTATTCAAATGAGGCAAAGATGAAATATCTCGGAGTCAGCGACGAGACCTTGAATCAATTTGGTGCAGTTAGTGAACAGACAGCGAAAGAGATGGCATTAGGAATCGTAAAAAAGACAGGAGCAGATGCATCACTTGCAATAACAGGTATTGCAGGTCCGGATGGAGGAACGAAGGAAAAACCGGTTGGTCTAGTATACATTGGATGTTGCGTTAACAGTAAAGTAACGGTTAACGAATATCATTTTAAAGGTAATCGTCAGAAGGTTCGTGAGCAAAGTGTGATTTATGCTCTGGATTTACTTCGAAGAAAACTTAACTAAAAAAGTATGGTTTGGAGTCATAAGTCTGGATAGAAATAAATATGTGTGCATAATGGTTCATATTTGATATAAAGTTATAACAATTAGGTAAAAATATCCTGCTAGTGCTGTAAATACTGAGTTTATAGCGAGATTAATATAAAATTGTTTCATAATAACATAATAATGACACAGTTATATCATAATGTGAATATCAGAATAGGATAACTAATTATGAATAATGAAAATAAGGAGATTATTATGGAACGGTTTAATAAAAGAATCATATTGATTATACTGTTGATAGGGATCTTCCTTTTAACCGGATGTAGTAAATTGAAAAATGTTTTTGATGCATCAAAGGAAGATGACACTAAAACGGTTACAGTTGTACCGGATAAGAATACAGGAGAAACTACTGCTAATAATAAGAAAAATAATTCACAAGATAATAATGCTTCTATGCCAACAAAGGCTGCAGAAGCACTCGCTGTTACCGAACTTCCAATCTACACGGTTGGTTCAGAAGGCGAACTGGAACCAGTGACTGCGTTAGTACAAGATGGCAGTACGATTACTCCTGAACTTATTGTGGACAAGGTGATAGAAGCTCTTTCTGATGAATCAATTGATTTAGTTAAGGATAGCGTTAGTACACAAAAGGATAAAGTAATTGTAAGCTTTAAGAAGGATAAAGCCCCCTATTCCGATACCACTTCAGAAGAAATGGAAGGAAATATATTAAATGCATTTGCACAAAGCTTAATTGATAATCTGAAGGATTCTGGTTACAATAAGGTGATTTTTAGAATCGAGGGAAAAGCATATACAAGTGATGCATTTGAATTAGGAATTGACGAACCGTATATGCAAAATTAATACAGGATACTACTAATTAGGTAATTGCGATACCATATTTTGTATTCGTCAATTACCTAATATTATGTTATTGTAATATATGGATTACAGTTTTTGCTATCAATTAAAAGCAGAATCAGATTTAGAAGTGAAAGGTTAGGTGGCAGTTTGAGTAGGGTATTTGTAATCGGTGGAGGAGCAGCCGGAATGCTTGCAGCAATTGTTGCAGCAAGAAATGGGCAGGAAGTAATTTTACTTGAAAAGAATGAACGACTTGGTAAAAAACTATTCATTACAGGAAAAGGCAGATGCAATCTGACAAATGCCTGTGATAGAGAAGAATTTTTCGAACAGGTTGTGAGTAACCCTAAGTTTCTATATCGTGCATTTCATTCCTTCAATAATTATGATACCATGAGTTTTTTTGAAGAACTAGGACTAGCAATCAAAACAGAACGGGGTAACAGAGTATTTCCGGAATCGGATAAATCCTCTGACGTTATCGCTGTTTTAAAGAGGGAATTGGAACGACTATCTGTTACAGTAAGATATCACAGTGAAGTAACTGATATTCTTACAAAGGACAACAGCTTTTATGCAGTTCGGTTAAAGAATAATAAAGAGGAATTACAGGGAGATGCGATAATTATTGCAACAGGAGGACTCTCCTATGCATCCACAGGCTCGACCGGTAATGGATTTCAGTTTGCTAAGAAGATGGGGCATACGATAACCGATTTGAATCCGGCACTGGTTCCAATCAATATAAAAGAAGGTTTTGTTAAGGAATTGATGGGGTTATCCCTAAAAAATATCGAGATTGTTATAACTTCGGGCGAAAAGCAGATTTATCACGATTTTGGAGAAATGCTTTTCACCCATTTCGGAGTTAGTGGTCCGTTAATCTTAAGTGCCAGTAGTTATATGATACCATATCTTAATAAAAAGGAACCGCTTAAGTTAAGCATTGATTTGAAACCTGCTCTGACACCGGAGCAGTTAGATACCCGAATATTAAGGGATTTTGAGGAATTTAAAAACAAACAATTTAAGAATTCCCTTGACCACCTATTGCCAAATAAATTAATTGATGTTATCATTCGACTTAGCATGATTGATCCGGAAAAGAAAGTAAATTCCATTACAAAGGAAGAGAGACAAAAGCTTATTCACCTTTTTAAGAATTTTACCCTACAGGTTACAGGCTTAAGGGATTATAATGAAGCTGTAATTACAAAGGGAGGAGTTCATATTAAGGAAATTAATCCTTCTACGATGGAATCAAAGCTTGTGAAAAATGTATATTTTGCCGGTGAGGTACTGGATCTGGATGCTTTAACCGGGGGCTTTAATTTACAGATTGCATGGTCAACTGCATATCTTGCGGGGCTCTCTGTTAATTAAAGGCGGATGAATGTTATTCATAGGAAATTGCATACTATGAAATAAAAAGCACTCCGTGTAGGATACGTAACAATACTCACCTCGTGGTAAAGAAATATGTTACTAATTAACCCGCTCGGGCGCTTAAAATTTACGCAACACATTCTATATTTAATAAAAGTAACCTGGAGGTAATTGCCATGAAGAAATTTAATCTTGCAATTGACGGTCCGGCCGGAGCCGGAAAAAGTACCATAGCGAAAAGAATCGCAAAGCAGTTAGGTTTTATCTATGTTGACACAGGAGCCATGTATCGCGCAATGGCATTATATTTTTTAAGAAATCATATTGATTCTTCTGAAAGCGACAGAATTGAAGAAGCTTGTAAAAATGTTAATGTTACAATCGAATATAAAGACGGGGAACAGCTTGTGATCTTAAACGGAGAGAATGTGAATGGCTTCATTCGGACGGAAGAAGTCGGTAATATGGCGAGTGTCACCTCGGTAAATAAAGTGGTAAGGCTAAAGCTGGTTGAGCTGCAGCAGAACCTAGCTCAAAAAGAAAATGTTGTTATGGATGGCAGGGATATAGGAACCTACGTACTCCCGAATGCTGATTTGAAGATATATTTGACTGCAAGTTCAAAGGAACGGGCAAAAAGAAGATGGAATGAGTTAAATGAAAAAGGGGTACAGGCCGATATTAATGATATTGAAAAAGATATCATTGAACGTGACCACCGTGATATGACAAGGGAATTTGCTCCTTTAAAACAAGCTGAAGATGCAATTTATTTAGATACCTCTGATATGTCAATTGATAAAGTTGTTGAAGAAATAATAAGCCTGGTCAAGCCAGATAATCAATAGTAAAAAGCCTTTATAACGGAGGTCAGATTTTGACAATAATAACAGCAAAGAGTGCCGGTTTTTGTTTTGGTGTACAAAGAGCCGTGGATTTGGTTTATAAAGAAGCTGAGGCGGGACATCATGTTTATACCTTCGGGCCAATTATCCATAATGATGAGGTTGTTTCCGATTTAAGCAAAAAGGGAGTTACAGTGATCGAAAAGCCCGAAGAATTAAAAGCGTTACCTGAGGGAACAATAATTATACGTTCACACGGAGTATCTGAAGAGATACAGAAACAGCTTACTTCGTTCGGCCATAAAGTAGTTGATGCGACATGCCCATATGTGAAAAAGATCCATAGATCAGTCAGAGAAAAAAGTATGGAAGGTCATCATATAATAATTATCGGTAACAGAACTCATCCTGAGGTAGAAGGAATTATCGGCTGGTGTAAGACTAACAAAGATGAACCTGAAAATTCCAATTATACGGTGATAGAAAATGAAGCGGAAGCGGAGAAATTTAACCTATCAAAAGATCAAAAGCTGTGTATTGTAGCACAGACGACATTTAATTACAAGAAATTTCAAGATTTAGTTGAAATTATAACAAAAAAGGGTTATGATATAATTGTTTTAAATACGATTTGCAATGCTACACAGGAGCGGCAGACCGAAGCCTATCAGTTGGCACGTGAGTCCGACGCCATGATTGTAATTGGCGGTAAACATAGTTCTAATACAAGAAAGTTATATGATATTTGTAAAAATGAATGTGAAAATACTTACTATATACAGAAACTTGATGACCTGGATTTAAGTCAATTTAAATCTTTTTCGAACGTAGGTATTACAGCAGGGGCATCGACCCCAAACAATATAATCAAGGAGGTTCATACCGTTATGTCAGAAAAAAGCTTTGAACAATTATTGGAAGAAGAGAAAGTAGTGAAAATAAACAACGGTGATGTTGTAGAAGGAATTGTCTTGGGTGTTAAAGAAGATGAAATCATCTTAAATATAGGCTACAAGTCGGAAGGTATTATCACAAGAAACGAATATACCAACACACCTGGTCTTGATCTGAGAACCGTTGTTAATGTTGGTGATGTTATGCAAGCCAAGATTCTTAAAGCAAATGATGGTGAAGGACAAGTTGCTTTAACTTATAAGAGACTCGCAGCTGAAAAGGGTAACAAGAGACTGGAAGAGGCATTTGAAAATCATGAGGTTCTGAAAGCTAAGGTGGCTACTGTATTAAATGGTGGCTTAAGCGTTATTATTGACGAAGCAAGAGTATTTATTCCTGCCAGCCTCATTTCCGATTCTTATGAGAAAGACCTTGCAAAATATGCAGGTGAGACAATTGAATTCGTAATAACTGAGTTTAATCCGAAAAAGAGAAGAATTATCGGTGATCGCAAACAGTTAATAGTTGCTCAGAAGGAAGCTTTAAAGAAGGAATTATTTGAAAAGATTTCTGTAGGTGCAACTATTGAAGGAAAAGTTAAGAATATCACAGATTTTGGTGCATTTATCGATCTTGGCGGAGCTGACGGACTTCTTCATATTTCCGAGATGTCTTGGGGAAGAGTTGAGAATCCGAAGAAGGTATTTAAGATTGGTGATACTGTAAAAGCTTTCGTAAAAGATATTCAGGGTGAGAAAATTGCACTCAGTCTTAAATTCGAAGGGGCTAATCCTTGGATCGATGCAGAAACCAAATATGCAATCGGCAATGTAGTAACTGGTAAAGTTGCACGAATGACAGATTTTGGCGCATTTATTGAATTAGAGCCCGGTATTGATGCACTTCTTCATGTATCACAGATCTCCAAAGAGCATGTTGAGAAGCCATCCGATGTATTAAAAATCGGACAGGAAATTTCAGCTAAGGTAGTTGAATTCAATAAAGAAGATAAGAAGATCAGCTTAAGTGTAAAAGCACTGGAAGCACCGGAAAAAGAAACTGACGAAGTTGAAGAAACAGATGCACAATCTGAGAACGTTGCAGAATAATAGCTAACATTATTAAAATATAATAAGAACAAGACGAATCATGATGTTATTATCACATAGGATAAAGGAGATATCATTTGCTTGGTACTTATGAAGCTTTTAAACAATCCATTTATGATATGACTAAAATTGATTTGAATTCTTATAAAGAACGCCAGATGAAGCGGCGTATTGAGGCTTTGATTATTAAGCATAACATAAATTCTTACAATGATTATGTGAACAAGCTTAAAACGGATAAAGCAGCATATGAAGAGTTCATTAATTATATTACAATCAATGTTTCGGAATTCTATCGAAATCCTGAACAGTGGACGTTGTTAGAGAAGGAAATTATTCCTTATCTTCTAGAGCACTTTGGTAAGGATTTGAAAATTTGGAGTGCAGCTTGCTCCACCGGGGATGAGCCATATTCGCTGGTAATGCTGTTGTCAAAATTCATTCCAATGAACAAGATTAAAATCTTAGCAACGGATATTGACAAGACAGTAATGGATAAAGCGAAAATCGGTCTATATCATGAAAAGAGTCTGAAAGGGCTCCCGGAGGAATTTATTAAAAAATATTTTGTAAAAATTAATGATAAGGCATATCAGATATCTGATCAGATCAAAGCTTGTGTAGAATTCAAACAGCATGATTTATTACGGGAAGCTTATCCTGTGAACTGTGATTTAATTATTTGCCGTAATGTATTAATATATTTTACTGATGAAGCAAAGAATAAAATATATCAAGACTTTAACAAAGCATTGAAGAAGGATGGATTGTTATTTGTCGGAAGTACAGAACAGATTATTCAGGCACAGCAGATAGGGTTTCACAATTTTAAATCATTCTTTTATAAAAAAGCATAGTAATGTTCTTAAATCAGTATAATGAACTATAATTTCGAGGGAGTGTTACTTTACCTTGTGAGTCAACCCGTAAAGTTGTACATGCAATTACTAAAGAATTTGCTGTGCAATTGGGTAATTCATAGGATATAAGTGTACTCCCTTTTGAGTTTTGCAGCGAGATTTAAGCTTATTAATTCATATCATTTATTTTTCAAAAATGTGGTTGATTTTTAGAATGATATCGAGTATATTGTTTAATAGATTAGCTAAAGGCTATTATATTGTTGCTGTTGGATGGAGGATAGTGTGAAAAATCAAGATTTTTCATAAAGTGAATTGAAAATCAATTCACTTTGCAAATTTTTGCTGACGCCCAAATTCGTGGTGTTATGGCAGAATGGAGATTATTATGCAGAAGACAATTACAGTTGCAGTTGATGCAATGGGCGGAGACAATGCACCTTCAGAGATTATTAAGGGAGCACTGCTTTCAGTATCAGATACAGAAGATATAAAAATTATTTTAACCGGTGATGAAAAAGTCATTCAGAAAGAACTTAGTGAGTATAATTATGACAAAGAACGAATTGTAATTGTACATGCACCGGAGATTATAACGAACTGTGAAGCACCTGTTATGGCCATAAGACGTAAGAAGAATTCCTCTATTGTAGTTGCATTGAATATGTTGAAGCATGGTGAAGCAGATGCCTTTGTTTCAGCAGGAAGCACCGGTGCAGTACTTGCTGGTGGGCAGCTGATTGTAGGCAGAGTGGAAGGGGTGGAGCGACCACCGCTAGCACCGTTAATACCTACAATGAACGGCGTTTCCTTGCTTATCGACTGTGGTGCGAATGTCGATGCGAGATCTTCTCATTTGGTTCAGTTTGCTAAAATGGGGTCAATTTACATGGAAAATGTGATTGGAATTAAAAACCCAAGAGTTGCTATTGTTAATATTGGTGCAGAAGAGGAAAAGGGTAATCAATTGGTAAAAGAAACATTTCCTTTACTGAAAGACTGTAGTGATATTAATTTTATTGGTAGTATTGAAGCAAGAGAAATCCCGAATGGCGGAGCGGATGTAATTGTATGTGAGGCTTTCGTTGGAAATGTAATACTTAAGCTTTATGAGGGTCTGGGATCTGCCTTGATCAAGAAGATAAAAACGGGCCTGATGAGTACAACGAAAAGTAAGCTCGGAGCTCTTCTTTGTAAACCGGCATTGAAAAATACCTTAAAGGATTTTGACGCCTCCCAATATGGCGGTGCACCGTTACTGGGTTTAAAAGGTCTGGTTGTGAAAACTCATGGTAATTCTAAGAGCGCAGAAATACGTAATTCCATTCTGCAGTGCGTTACCTTTACCAGGCAGCAAATAAATGAAAAAATAAAGAACAATCTAAGTAATAACGAATAAATAAAAGAAGGGTGAATGTTATGGAATTTGAAAAATTACAGAAAATAATCAGTGAAGTATTAAATGTAGACGAAGATGAAATTACAATGGAGACAACCTTTGTGGATGATCTGGGTGCAGATTCTCTTGATGTATTTCAGATAATCATGGGTATTGAGGAAGAATTTGATATCGAAATTGCGAATGAAGAGGCAGAGAATATTGTTACAGTTGCAGATGCAATTGAACAGATTAAGAATGCATTGAACTAATTTCTTTCCTAATTCGAATTTTAATAAATTGTTTTTACGTATAATATATGTAAAGGTATGATGAGCCCTGTGAATAAGGTATGCCTTATTTATGGGCTTTTCATATAGAAATTAGTAAGAATAGTCTCGCAATAGCTGCGAAACCAAAGCCTCGTATACGAGGCTTATGAATCAAATACCTAAGAATCTTATTTCTTGAAAGGAGGATTTACTTTTAATGAAATTACGTAAGAAGGCTGATGAAAAGATACTGGTTTTAGAAGGAAATATCAAGTATCATTTTGACGATCCGTCGCTTTTATTTCATGCATTGACACACAGCTCTTATGCAAATGAGATGAGACTCGAGAAAGAGAAGAACAATGAACGTTTGGAGTTTCTAGGAGATGCAGTTTTAGAATTGGTTACAAGTGAGACGGTTTATAAGGAATATAAAGAACTGAACGAAGGTGATCTGACAAAGCTACGTGCCAGCATTGTATGTGAGCAGACCTTATCAATTTGTGCAAGGGATTTAAAAATAGGTGATTATGTTCTTCTTGGAAAAGGAGAGGATAGCTCAGGAGGAAGAAACAGGGACTCTATTTTGTCCGATACATTGGAGGCAATAATTGGAGCAATCTATTTGGACGGTGGTTTTACTAATGCAAAAGAGTTTATCAAAAGCTTTATATTAGCTGATATTAAAGATAAGAAGCTCTTTTTCGATAGCAAGACTATCTTACAGGAAATCGTTCAGAACGATAATCATAATAAACAGAAGTTGCGCTATAAATTGGTATCAGAAGAAGGTCCGGATCATAATAAGACCTTCACGGTTGCCGTATGTATTGGTAATGATGAAATCAGTTGCGGAAGCGGAAGGACAAAGAAGGCTGCGGAGCAGGAGGCTGCATATCAGGCCATACAGATATTGCGCAAAAAATGATTCAAAAGAAAATAGATTAAAGGGAGACAATGAATGTATTTAAAGAGTATTGAGGTTCACGGCTTTAAATCCTTTGCTAATAAAATGACCCTTGAATTTCATGATGGAATTACCGGTATTGTAGGACCAAACGGTAGTGGAAAAAGTAATGTTGCAGATGCCGTGCGCTGGGTATTGGGTGAACAAAGCGCAAAGCAGCTTAGGGGTGCTAAGATGGAGGATGTCATATTTTCCGGTACTCAGACCCGTAAGCCGCTAGGTTATGCCTATGTGGCAATTAACCTGGATAATTCTGATCATAAATTACCAATTGAATATGATGAAGTTACTGTAGCAAGAAGAGTATATCGATCTGGTGAAAGTGAATATCTCATCAATGGTTCGTCCTGCCGTCTCAAGGATGTATATGAATTATTTTTAGATACCGGTATTGGAAAGGAAGGCTATTCCATTATCGGACAGGGTCAGATTGATAAAATCTTGAGCGGAAAGCCTGAGGATCGCCGCGAGTTATTTGATGAGGCTGCGGGTATCGTTAAATTTAAAAGGAGAAAAGCCACCGCGGAGAAGAATCTGGAAGAAGAGAAACTAAATTTATCCCGTATTACAGATATTATCCGGGAAATTGAAAAACAGCTGGCTCCCTTAGAAAAGCAGTCCGATGTTGCGAAGATTTATTTAAAGCTGAAAGAAGAATTAAAAACCCTCGAGGTAAATCAATTTTTAAAAGAATATGATAAGCTGAGTTCTTCGAAAGAGCAGATTGAAGAAAAGCTGGTTATTGCTACGAACGATTTAGATCAGACTAAAGAGGATTATGAGAATACAAAAGAAGAATATGTTAAGCTGGAAAAGCAATTAGAGGAATGCGACCAGGTTATAGAAGAAGATAAGAACAACTATAATGACCTAAAGTTAAAAATAGAAAAATCCGAAGGCGAAATCAAGGTTTTACAAGAACAGATCAATTCACTTCTTCAAAATGATGAATATATTCAGAACCGTATACATACAAATCAGAATGAAATTGAAGTTAAAAAAGAGGAAGAGAAAGGTTATCTGAAGGAAAAAGAATCAATTGATAAGAAATTATCCGAGGCGGATGATATATTAAGTGCATCTCTTATTGAGTTAAATCACATTAAAGAAAATATCGGACGGTATACGAAGGAAATCGAAGACTGCAATAATGATATATTTGCGCATCTGAATGTCAATTCAGGTATTAAAAGTAGCATGCAGCGTTATGAAACTATGCTAGAACAGAATAATATCCGTAAAGCAGAACTAAATAAGAAGCTTCTGAAAAACAAAAGCGAAGAAGATCAGTATGTTCAATCAATCAATACCTGTGAAGAGAATTTAAAGAGCATCTCGGACAGCATTACTAGCGTGACCCGGGACTGTAAAGCGATGGAGAAGACCATAGCAGATACTCAGGCTGTTATTGATAATATTAATATAGAATATAATGAAATCCATACACGCTACCTCGGTGAAAAATCAAGACTGGAATCTTTGATTAATCTGACCGAGCGATATGAAGGTTACGGAATTAGTATTAAAAAGGTAATGGAACGAAAATCAGACATTCCAGGAATCGTTGGCGTTGTAGCTGATATTATTAAGGTTGAGAAAAGCTATGAAACCGCGATAGAAACAGCTCTTGGCGGTACGATTCAGAATATAGTAACCGATGATGAAGTAACGGCTAAGGAATTAATTTCATATTTAAAGAAGAATAAATTTGGTAGGGCAACCTTCCTGCCATTGACGAATATGTCCTCCGGCACCGGTATCAGGGATGAAAAGGTTTTGAAAGAGGCAGGAGTTCTAGGCATTGCCAGCAGTTTGGTCGTGGCAGATAAGAAATTTAATTCATTAATTGATTATCTTTTGGGAAAAATTATCGTTGTTAATGATATTGATCATGCAACTGCAATTGCTAAAAAGTATCATTACAGTCTTAGAATTGTAACCTTGGAGGGTGAACTATTAACTCCTGGCGGATCCATATCCGGTGGTGCTTATAAGAATGCAAGCAACTTGCTCGGTAGAAGACGTGAGATCCAGGAAATCGAGAATCAGGTAGCAACTTTACAGAAAAAAGGACAGCAGCTGCAAGGGCAAAAGGAAGAAAACAAGGAAACTAGGTTAAAGCTGCGTGAACAGCTGG
>JAEWMT010000106.1 GCA_023393095.1 Bacillota bacterium | reverse complement strand
GTATGCCCTAATACATAACTTGAAAGTAACAGGGTATCCATATTAGAAATATTGGTAATCATTAACTGACTTCTTTCCTGTTTATATTCGAGAAAGCAGTCTCCATTCAACCAGTTTTTGTATTTTGCCATACCATTATATGTATTCATCTTTTTTAACTCATTTAAAAAATCAATTAACTGTTTCTCATCTAACTTCCCATTATCAAAAAGCTTCTGATTATAAAGGCCATAGAACCACTTAAACAGGTCATTATAATTCAAATCCTCTCCCAATAATGGAATATCTGTATGACTCCGATAATAATCAACCATGCTTTCTAGGGAATTGGTAGAATCCAGAATTTCACTTTTTCCAGCAAAAATACACGCTTCAACTTTCATCGGTAGTAAATAGATTCCCTTATCCTTTCTATAGCAATCAACAATATTACTATAGATTTCTCCTTTCTTAACAATAGGATTAATTGTATCACTGATATCAGCGAAAATCCCTTTATTTAGATAATCCTGAGCAGGAAGGCCATCACAGACAATAATATCAGCACCATTCCCAGATAAGATATCAGTATTGAGTGCCTTCACATAATCATCCGTTGATAACGAATCGCTTTCCGTTTTAGGAACCTGGTAGTCAATACGAACCTTAGGATTCTTTTGCATAAATTTTATACTTGCTTCCTTAATTAAATCCATGTTTTCCAAGGAATATATAGTTAGTGCTTTATCCGGTATTGTAGGGATATCTTTCCTATACTCATAATGCATTAAATGATAGATATTTCTTTTATCTTCTTGATAAAAAATATTAAAGCTGTCACCATTACCCTTCATTAATTTAAGGATAGATAATGAAGGTAAACTTAGCGAGACATTATCTCCATTAATGATTGTCTTAAAGATTGATCCGTTCTTTTTCATGCCATAAAGACCTTTACTGTTAGCAACGTATATATTATCACTACCATCCTTACAAATTGTTACATTGGCATATCTCTGTTTTCTCTCTCCTTTAGGGAATGCTACTGCATTTTTATTTATTCCTGTATTCTTGTCAATAATAAGAATATTATCTATATTCTTATTGATGGTTATGATATCATCACCAGCAGATGATAATGTATTTAAATCTACATTCTCAAAATCAAGCTGTTTTTCGCCGCTTGTGTCATATAGTGCTCCTGTATCTGCATTAAATTGATGAGCAAGAACCTCTCCATTCTTCATGACTGAAAAGTCATCTATATATATATATTTACCCCTATCGTCTTTTTTATCCCAACCCGGTACGGAGATTTCTCTTTGTGTCCCATCTGCCATAAGTTCTTGAAGCTTAGTATGAAATTCGGTATCATACCTCAACAGATAAAGTTTCCCATCATCACCATAATTTAAGATTAAATTTGCATTATAAAAATCTGCTCCCATTTCCCATACTGTTTGACTAAGTTCCCATTTTCCTTCTTCGTTTAATATGTAACGTGCGACTACGGGAGAGTTTATATGTTTTAATGTAAATAATTCACTCTGTCCTTTTGGATTAACTAGCATCGTCAGTATTGTTTCATCAGTATTCAAATCCGGTAATGCAATCTCATCTTCTACATATCTTCCCATAGCCTGATTACTTGTCTTTTTCTTTTCATTCCCTTTACTGCAGCCGCCAATGCTGAAACATAGTGAAATAATCGTTAACAAAATTATTACCTTATGATATCGTTTCATTTTTACTTTGTATGATATACTTGATTAATCCCATCATACACTCCCTTCCCAATATTTTTTCAACTGTTTGTTCACACTTCCAGCTAATTCATAATTATCATATCAAATAAATCCATAATTTATTTTGTATTTATACTATAATATTTTATAATTTTTCCTTTAAAGATACTGAGAATAAACTTTATTATGGAAGTGTATCTATGAAGACAAATACAAAGGGTTGGCAGACAATTATTTTGATACAACCACTTTTAATGCTGTAGCTTACTCTTTATCATAGGTATCAATCTTTTTCATAATAACTGAAGCGATATCCTCAGCTGATTTTTCACCTTCAAAGAATGGTCCGATTTCATTGAAAATAATGCGAAAAATTGTTGTATCATACTGAACCGGAGTTTTTAATTCCTCTATTATTTTAGTCAATTTTCTCAATTCTATTAGACTTACAGGATATACTTGTTCAACTGAAAAATCAGTCTCTGGATCATAAGCTTTCGCACCTCCAAGATCTTTATGTACATTTAGCCATCTAAAATCAAGATTTCCCCACATATTAAGTGCATTTTTATTAAGTGGAATACCCTTATCTGTATTTCTGTTTTGCACTTTTTCTGATAATAGAATCTTAATAAAAACTTTTGCCAGATCCTTATTCTTACTTTTTTTATTAACACCTACTAAGCAATATGGCTGAAATGTGTTCCTAGCCGACCGGAATTCTAATCCATTGGAAGGGCCCAATGCTGTCGCTGTTGTATGCCCTAATACATAACTTGAAAGTAACAGGGTATCCATATTAGAAATATTGGTAATCATTAACTGACTTCTTTCCTGTTTATATTCGAGAAAGCAGTCTCCATTGAACCAGTTTTTGTATTTTGCCATACCATTATATGTATTCATTTTTTTTAACTCATTTAAAAAGTCAATTAACTGTTTCTCATCTAACTTTCCATTATCAAAAAGCTTCTGATTATAAAGGCCATAGAACCACTTAAACAGGTCATTATAATTCAAATCCTCTCCCAATAATGGAATATCTGCATGACTCTGATAATAATCAACCATGCTCTCTAAGGAATCGGTAGAATCCAGAATTTCACTTTTTCCAGCAAAAATACATGCTTCAACTTTCATCGGTAGTAAATAAATCCCTTTATCCTTTCTATAGCAATCAACAATATTACTATAGATTTCTCCTTTCTTAACCATAGGATCAATGGTATCGCTGATATCAGTGAAAATCCCTTTATTCAGATAATCCTGAGCTGGAAGACCGTCACAGACAATAATATCAGCACCATTTCCAGATAAAATATTAGTATTAAGTGCCTTCACGTAATCATCCGTTGATAAAGAATCGCTTTCCGTTTTAGGAACCTGGTATTCAATACGGACCTCAGGATTCTTTTGCATAAATTTCTTACTAGCTTCCCTAATTAAATCTATGTTTTCCAAGGAATATATTGTGAGTGTTTTATCCGGTATTGTAGGGATATCTTTCCTATACTCATAATGCATTAAATGATAGATAACTCTATTTTCTTCTTGATATAAAACATAAAAGCTGTCACCAGTACCCTTCATTATTTTAAGGATAGATAATGAAGGTAAACTTAGTGAGACATTATCTCCATTAATGATTGTCTTAAAGATTGATCCGTTCTTTTTCATGCAATAAAGACCTTTACTGTTAGCAACGTATATATTATCACTACCATCCTTACAAATTGCTACATTTGCATAACTCTGTCTTCTCTCTCCTTGTGGGAAAGCTACTGCATTTTTATTTATTCCTGTATTCTTGTCAATAATAAGAAGATTATCTAAATTCTTATTGATGGTTATGATATCATCACCGGCAGATGATAATGTATTCATATCTACATTCTCAAAATCAAACTGTTTTTTTCCACTTATGTTATATAGAGTTCCTGTATCTGAATCAGAATGACGAGCAAGAATCTCTCCATTCTTCATTACTGAAAAGTCATCTATATATATATATTTACCCCTATCGTTTTTTTGAGCCCAGTCCGGCATGGAGATTTCTCTTAGCGTCCCATCTGCCATAAGTTCGTAAAGCCTAGAATGAAGTCCAGATTTTTCAACAATATATCTTACCAGATAAAGTTTCCCATCATCACCATAATTAAAGATTAATCGCGTATAAAGAAAGTCTGCTCCCAGGTCCCATTCTGTTTGACTTCGTTCCCATTTTCCATTTTCTTTTAATATGTAGCGTACGACTGCGTCTTTGTATGAAGTTTCACTTTGTTTTATCAGTTTTACTGTATATAATTCACTCTGTCCCTTTGGATTTACTAACATCGTCAGTATTGGTTCACTATCATAAGCATTAGGCACATCTAACTCAGGTAATGCAATCTCTTCTTCCACATATCTTCCCATAGCCTGATCACTAGTCTTTTTCTTCTTATTCCCATCACTACAACCGTTTAAGCTGATGCACAGAAAAATAATCGTTAAAAAAATTATAATCTTATGATATTTTTTCATTTTTATTTTGTATGATATTTTGATGAATTAAATCATACACTCCTTTCCCCTTATTTTTTAACTATTTTTCACTCTTCAACTAATTCGTAATTATCATATCAAATAAATCTATAATTTCTTTATATTTAATCTATAATTTTTCTATAATTTACCTGATTTTATTTATTTTATTACCAATTATGATATAATTAGCAATAATAATGCTACATAATGAAAATGAATTATTATCCGCTATTCATAATCCTTATTTTGGAATATTCGCACACAAAAGATTTGACATATATCTAATTTCATCTATCTAAGGTTAGTTGGAAAGCATATTTTTAAAGAGTATTTAATTTTATTCCAAGGGAAATAGGAACGAAAGGATGGATATCATGAGAATTTTAATTATAGAAGATGATATGAAGCTAGCTAAAGTGATGGCAAATTATCTGGATCGTAACGGTTTTCTTTGCGATAACTGCCAAAACGGATTAGATGGTTTAGATTTTGCTCAACAGCCGATATACGATTTAATTATTCTTGATCGGTTATTGCCAAATATAGATGGTTTAAGCATATTAAAAACCTTGAGGGAAAAAAATATAACTACGCCGGTTATTATGGTAACTGCCTTAAATGAATTAAGTGACCGAATCGATGGCTTTGATTATGGAGCTGATGATTATCTAGGAAAACCCTTTGCTATGGAAGAGCTTTTAGCTAGAACAAAAGCCCTGCTTAGAAGACCCGCAAAAATCGATGATATCTCATTATTAACCTATTCTAATATAAAAATAGATATCACAAATAAAATTCTATCCAGCGACACCTCCCAATGCGAGTTAACAAAAAAGGAAGCCGCTCTAATGGTACTTTTCATACAGCATAAAGAACAGACACTTACACGTGATGTTATCATGAATAAGGTATGGGGGCCTGAAAGCTATGTTGGAGAAGCAAATATTGATAATTTTATATCTTTCCTACGTAGAAGGCTTAAATCTGTCAATGCACTTTGTAAAATCACAACCATTCATTCTGTTGGATTCCGTTTGGAGATATCATTATGATAAAGCATTTACATAAACGGTTTACGATCATTTATAGTGCAACGATTGGGTTCATCATAACATTAATGTTATTTTTTACTTTTCTTTTCATACGATATCAGTTAGAAAGCCAGACGAAAAGAATTCTATTGGATACTATTAATGAAATTAAATCAAAACTGGAGACAGATCAAGGCATTAGTCAGGATTGGTTATCAAAGACTTCCGCAAATACACAAATTCTTATATCTATTGAAGATAATGCAACTCCTCTTCTATTTATGGATATGGTTCAAAATAATACAAAAAATGAACTATACATACTGGTTAATAAGGTAAAAGCTTTAGCTCTAAAAGAAGGTATTAATACGTCCGTATATCCTCTTTCCTTACAAAGGAGAACTTCTTCTATCTTTTCCTTCAAAGGCATTAATAACAAACCATATTATGGAAGTATATCCATGCAGACTAATACAAAGGGTTGGCAGACAATTATTTTGATACAACCTCTTTCAAAATTATATTTTACTTTATTGATCTATGGGATTATTTTAATATTGATTGATCTGCTTATTATTCTCTTCGTTTACTTTTTCAGTAAACATTTTGTATGGAAAACCCTTCAACCCGTAATAAACAGTCAACAAAAACAAAAAGAATTCATAGCGTCCGCTTCACATGAGCTTCGTTCTCCATTGGCACTCATTCGAGCAATTATTTCCTCACTCAAAATGGATCAAGCAGAGGAATTCGAAGTAATAAAAAACAATGAAATTGATAAGTATATGATAGGCTTGAATGATATTGATGAAGAAACAATCCGTATGTCAAGATTAATCGATGACCTCCTTCTATTATCCTCCATGCAGACAAGAACTTGGACCTTGAATAAAGAATTATTTGATGTGGAAACCTTCCTAATAGATCTTTATGATGCTTTTTACTTAATCACAAGTAATCACAATTTAAATCTCAAATTAGATTTACAGGAGGATACTCTACCATCAATCAATGCAGACAAGCAACGACTTTGGCAAGTACTCACGATACTTTTGGATAATGCTATATCTTATTCATCTGGAGAAGAAGATATCATAATAAAGGTATACCAAGAAGAACAAACTTTATTGATAGAAATTATAGATCACGGAAAAGGGATACCTGATAATCATAAACCATATGTATTTGATCATTTCTACAAAGCAGATTCCTCTCGGGGTGATAAAAATCACTTTGGACTTGGGTTACCGATAGCCAAAGAATTAATAGAATTACATAATGGTAAAATCACATTAAAGGATACCAATGGCGGAGGCACTACATTTGTAATATCTATAAATATCAAGTAGACGCAAATCAGATTGAAGTATAGTGAAAAACAGAAATTATAAAGAATAACAAAAAACCACTTTTAAAGACCCAACGTTAGTACGAATGATTTATATTTTTTATGATAGCAAAGGAAATACAATGAGATAACAGTTAAAAATAAAAACGGGACTCATTTGCCAATAATCTGAAGATTATCCTACAACCATCCCGTTTACTATTTCATATATTTATTTATAAATTCTCTTACTGTTTTCTCATACCCATCCCTGTTGGTACAGTAGCTTTCTGCATGTTTTGCCTTTGCAACAAGATAAATTCCCTTATTCTTTTTCTTACATGCATACATTTGTTTTGACATAATAACAGGTACAAAATTATCCCGTTTACCATGAATAAAAAGAACAGGTGTATTCGTTCGACAGATTGAATTAATCGGTGATACCTGTTTCATCCAGAAGCCTGCTCGAAGGTATATGATGCAGCTTTCCAGCGGTATTAGAAAGCAGGGAAGGTGGTAATATTGTTTTAATTGGTGGCGAATTAATAATTTCAGATCAGAATATGCACAGTCAGCAATAGCAACACTCACCCTACGATCAAGCTCAAGATGCATCAGAACTGTAGCCGCTCCCATGGATTCTCCATGAGTAACGATTTTACATTCATTTCCATAAATTCGACAACACCAATCCACTACTTTTTTCAAATCATATTTTTCATAATACCCCATAGTAGTATATGCCTTGCCGCTCATTCCATGATTTCTATGATCGTAAATCAAGACTGTGAAACCAAGCTTAAGAAACATCCCTGCATATTTAATACTTTCATATCTCGCACATCCAAGGCCATGGCAAATCACCGCAATCCTTTTATTACCATCAGCATCCGTTGTGAACGAAGGTTTAATCAGTTCACAGGAAAGCGAATATCCAAATTCAGATTTTAGATTAAATTTTCGTTTTTCCCATTTATCATAATTACTACTGTCAATGCGCTTACACTTTACACCTCTTTGAAAACCTTTTTCATAAGTCAATTTTCTAGGTTTTAACAGTAAATTGGATAGACACCAAAGCCACTCAAAAAATAATACACTCAGTAGTTGAAACACCGTTTCACGTCCCAAATTATATTTACTAAAACATATTATAAATAGTACAATGTTTTTTAACCTAGCTGGATTAATACTAGCTAATATATCACATACTATGTTTAAAACATTTCATATATTAATTTTATTTAATATACGTTGCACTAGAAAAATAAACTGCTTGTTAATGTCAAGTTCATGCGTTTCAGTATACTATGTATTCATTCCCTATTTCTCTTGTATTATTCCTTAATTTTCTTTAATGATTCTCCTCCTTCTTTCTTATCCTCCGGGATAAAGCTGTCAAAGATAAAAAGATCAAAACAATTCTGATTATCATCATAGTCCTGTTGACTCTTGATCGTCCAGGCAGCTGTCTTGGCATGGTATAGCTTTCTGCATATGGTATAAGACAGACTTTTTTTATAAATATGATGATAAGCAATAAAATCCGGCTTTGTATAGAAATTAAGTAGCATATTCTTCAGTACAAAATATTGAAATTTACTTCCTTCCTTTTTCTCCTTAATAAAATCAGATGCCAGCTGGCCACGCACTACATTGGGATAATGTAACCGATACCATCTAAGTCCGAAGGGATTAAAGGATTCAATACAATAGATGCCATTATAATTCTTAAGTATCTCAGATACAATTTTGCAAAGACGGTTTGGGTTACCCGGAATTTTAAGTTCAATTATCAAGGGAACCTTTTCATCAATAACAGCCAATGCCTCTTCGAAGGTAGGTATTCTCTCTTTCGAGCGAAACAAATGGTATTTCTGCAGCTCCTGAAAGGTAAGATCTGCAACAATCACATCCTCCTTACAGGCGCGTCTCAGATGATAATCATGTAGAATAACAGGAACGTTATCCTTCGTCAGCTGTACATCCAGTTCTATTCCATACCCCTGCTTTACAGCAAGTTTAAATGCGGGCAGAGAATTCTCCGGTGCCTCGGATTTATTGTTATGAAGTCCACGATGAGCATAAAGCCAGCCATCTAAGTTCTTGCTGTATGGATTACGTTTTAATTTGGGCATAATCGCAAGCAAGTATAGCAACAGAATAGCCAATACAACAATTGCAATAATTTCAAATACCATAGCTTATTCTCCTGTCTAAAATATTAAACATAGTAATCTCTCCTGCTACCGAAGCGCCGCGAATTTTGGCGTCAGCACAATATTTGCAAAGTGAATTTATTTTCAATTCACTTTGTGAAAAATCTTAATTTTTCAATCTACTGTTCCTCAATTAACGAGAAAAATTCCTGAGAAGAATATTTTCTTAAGATTAATTAATTACAAAATGCATTAATAATTACTTTGAATTATTTGTAAATACATACGCACCAATTCCAACTGCTATCGTAAGATTTAAGGAATCCACATCGGGTGACTGTGGTATAAAGATACTGGTTCCGACTTTCAGAAATGAATCATCCAAACCGGTTGCCTCATTACCAAATACCAAGGAATACAGAGATACTTTAGGACACTCCTGAAGGGTTAACGTATTTTCTCCGTTCAACATAAAGGTGAAAATCTCATGCTTCATAAAATGCTTCCGGTATTCCTCAAAGGTTTGATAATGACAGAAATTCAGCTTAAACAATGCTCCCATCGAGGAGCGAACCGTTTTTGGATTGTAAATATCGGCTCCCGGTAAGATAATGGCTATATCGTAGATACCAAATCCCACTGCCGTTCGAAGTATTGTCCCCAGATTGCCCATATTGCTTGGATTAACCAAAACTATATGGGGTCTATCGTTTCTTAAATTACAGTTGTATTTATGAAATACACCTGCAACATAACAATTCTCCTTATCGCTGATTTTACTAATTAATTTATCGTTATACTCAAGCGGTATCTTTCTTTCCTCGCATAATTTTTGTAAATTGTCCTTATCGGTAAAACTTGTGTCTACCAGTACCTTTATCACCTGCTCCGGCTTCGATTTAATCAGTTCGTAAGTCGGAAAAGCTCCTAAGGTATAGGAATAAGCTGCATCCTTTTTATAAGGTTTCATCTGCTGCGTAGCGCCTGCAGAAGACGTCTTATCATCTTTCATATAGAACTCTGCCTTTCTTAAAAATATATTTCTTATCATACCTATATTTTATTATTCTTCCCTTATGTATTATATCAAATCGATACCTTAACATTCATAATATTAGTGCGGCTAATCCCTCTATCATTATACATACAGCAAAATAACATTCCATGATATAAAGGACTCCTTATAATCCCCATAATACACTGCTTGGAAGACATATTATTAATTTTGAATGTCATTTACGAATATTTATGTAGGAACTTGACATAAAAAATCGATAATATCTTCCAGCCAGTATGTGAGGGGGTTATGCGGAGTCCCTTATATTATATATCTAAAATGCGACAGCCACGTTACCTAAAATATTGTTACTTTCCAGCATTCCCCAAAAATGTCAGTGCCAACATTCCGGGACCCGTATGCGATCCGATTATCGGTCCTATTTTAGATATTACAATGTCTTTCACTAGATTTTTATCACGAATGAGCCTTTCTAACTCTTTTGCCTGCTCCAGATCATCTCCGTGTCCAATGATAACTATCTGAGAAGCAAGGTCTGTTCCTTCCTCACAAAGTTTTGACAAAAGAAAGTCCAGCTCTGCACGTGAACCTCGAATTTTAGAAACTACGGTAAGCTTACCATCATCATCCGTACTTAGTATCGGTCTGATCTTCAATGCAGTTCCCACAATAGCTTCTAAAGAGTTAATTCTTCCACCTCGTTTTAAATGAAATAAATCTTTCACGGTAAACCAATGACGCGCCCGCCTCTTATTCTGTTCAACCCACTCTCTCAGCTCATTGATATTTAATCCATTTTTCTTCTGTATTGCAGCATCCATAACCAGAAGCCCTTCGCCAACGGAGGCACATAAGGAATCCACGGAATATAATGTTCTGTCCGGATACTCCTCCTCAAGTTCCTTGATTACTATCTGTGATGTATTATAGGTTCCACTTAACCCCGAGGAAAAAGTTATGTATAATATATCCTTTCCTTGCTTTAGTATATCAGTGAAATAATCCATAAATACTGCCGGAGTAATCTGAGTCGTATGTGATACTGAACCATTTTTCAGTTTAGTATAAAATTCTTCTACGGATAATTCTCTCTCATCGGGATAATGAATGTATTCCGTATCGTCTATACTTACTCCCATTGGAATTACCCTTATATCATATTCTTTTATGATATCTACCGGCAAATCCAGCGTTGCATCACTTACGATTACATAGTCATTCATAAAATAAACTCCTTATTCTTCGTTATCTATTTTTTTAATAGTATGGTTGGTTAACGTATTTCCATCTGTATTATTCTGTTTTACATCTTATTCTACTACAACTCAGTCATTGAGCGCAAGTAACAAAACACTATTGTAAAGTGAATATATAAACTCAAACCATCATTTTTGCAATAATCATCATCAGAGGAATAGTAAATAGTGACAGAATGGTCGTTACAGCAAATATCTCCGATGCATATAGATAATTTTTGTCGTAGCGTATGGAAAATAAATTGATGGTTGCCGCTGTTGGACATGCACAAGCAAGAATTGTGGTAAGCAGTACAATCTGTGGTATAGGAAATAATTGATAGCAAAAAAGCATTGCCAAGGGTATTATAATCAATTTTATAAAGGCAATATAATATAACCGTATCTTACCAAACAGTTTAAAGAAATCGGTCTGAGCTATGGTAACACCTGCTACCAGCATCGCCAAAGGTGTATTCATATCTCCAACATAAGAAATCGCTTTGTTTAAGACCGTAGGGAGAATTATATTACATAAAAAAAATACTAAACCTATTAAATTCGCAAGGACTGATGGAGACAGTAGTGCTTTTATAATGGATTTTCGACCACTTTTGCCAGACATCGTAATCATACCATGAGTCCAGACAAAAAGATTAAAGACTGTCATATATGAGGTTAGATAAAACACTCCTTCGCTCCCAAGAATACCATTAATCAAGGGAATCCCAATAAATCCACAATTTGAATAAATAATGGCAAAGCGTTCAATTGCCAGATCTGCTTTATGTTTTTTTCCACGAAATACAATAATCGAAATAAGAATACTCACAAAATGAGTGATAAAAGCTAATATTAACGATAATAATAATCCTGATAACAAATTTGCTTCAAATTTTCTCTGATATGAGATAAAAATCACCAAAGGATTTACTAGTAGCAGAACAAGATCAGCCAGTTTCTTATTCATTTCTTCATCAATCAGTTTTAACTTATAACTGAAAACACCTACTATAATGATAATAAACATAATTACTATCTGATTAAAGGCCGTAATTGCTAGAGACATAATAATCCTACTTTCTATATCACTTAATTATTTACCTGTCGTACTCTTTCCGACAGCCGTTATCTATTATGCACTCTTATGTCGATTCATTCAAGTATTAAATTGTTCCTTCTATTAATTCATAATAGAAGCCTTCTGTCCGTATAATAAATAAAAAGGTAGATTGTGTGAAAAATTAAATTTATCACACTTTATCGTCAGAATGGAGATTTATATGGATTTTTTTACTTTAATTCTTATTGCTCTAGGTCTGACTGCTGATGCATTTGCTGTTTCCATTACAAATGGAATCTGCAGTATTAAGATCAATAAAAAATATGCACTCCATACCGCTGTTACTTTTGGTATTTTTCAAGCACTTATGCCTGTAATCGGCTTCTTTCTTTGTAAAAACTTTTTCACCTTCATCCATCGTTATCAGCACTGGGCAGCTTTGCTATTACTCGCTATCATAGGAATTAATATGCTAGTAGATGCAGTAAATGACCGTAAGAATCCCGAACAGATTGTTAAAGAAGATGTATTCACAACAAAAAATCTTATTCTCCAAGGTATCGCCACCAGTATTGATGCAATGGCTGCCGGAGTCAGCTTTGCTGCACTTGATATTCATATTATGTCCGCTTCCTTGCTGATTGGTATTATAACTTTCTTCTTCTGCTTTGCCGGTGTATATATTGGAAGAATCTTTGGTTCACTGTTAGGTATAAGAGCTCGTTTTGTAGGCGGTGCTATCTTATTATTAATCGGGGTTAAAATATTTCTGGAAGCCTATTTATAATGTATTAATAAAAAATAAACTATTAAATTCTATTGATAAAATATTCATGTTGTATAATAATATTAATATTAAAGCACTCAGATCATGAGAGGAGGATGTACATGAGCTATGAAGCATGCTTTGAAAAATTACCTACTCTAACAACCTCACGCCTATGTTTACGCCAGATCACGGAAAGTCCACAGGACGGAAGGGATAGTCTGGAATTTATAAATGATTACAGTGTTTACCGTTACTGGGGTGTCTATGATAAATCAAAAGATGTTAACGGACGCCATCGTCCCAGAAAGAAAATAAAGCTTGATTATCATTATAATGCGACTATGAAAGAATATAAAGCTGCCAGAGAATTGACCTGGCTTCTTGAACTTAAAGATACCGGAAAAGTAATCGGGGAAATTGTATTATATGATTTCCGTTTAAAGAAACAGGCCGATATCGGTTATCGGATCAATAAAAATTACTGGGGAATGGGATTCACTCCTGAAGCCGGACAGGCCCTAATGAAGCTGGCATTTGAGGTTATGGAACTGGATCGACTTCAAATACGCTGCTTTACAAATAACAACGGCTCCATCAAGGTGGCCACAAAGCTTGGATTTACAAAAGAAGGAATGGTACGTCATGGAGCAATTGTAAATGTAATGACAGATTATTATATTTTTGGTTTTCTAAAAAGTGATTATGAAATGAACCCGGTCAATAATATAGAGGTTCAAATAGTAACTTAAAGAAGGGAGATTCATCTTATGAGGGCATTATTTATCGGAGGAACTGGAACCATTAGTACTGCCATAACCGCTCTTGCACCAAATTACGGTATTGAATTATATCTATTAAACAGAGGCAATCGTCCGGATTTAATTCCCAAAGGGGTAAAGGTTATTCAAGCTGATATCAATAATGAGGAAGATGTTATGGCTAAGCTTGAGAATCAATCTTTTGACGTTGTGGCAGATTTTATTGCATATGATACTGATGCAATTAAAAGAGATATCCGTCTTTTTACTGGAAGGACAAGTCAGTATATCTTTATCAGTTCTGCATCTGCCTATCAAAAACCGTTATCAAGCCCATACATCACCGAAAGTACTCCTTTATACAATCCCTTCTGGGAGTATTCACGTAAAAAAATAGCATGTGAAAATTATCTGATGGAGGAATACCGTAAGAATGGTTTCCCCATTACTATTGTTCGCCCAAGTCATACCTATGGTGACACTAGCGTTCCGTTAGCTGTTCATGGTGAAAACGGCAGTTACAGCGTCATTGAACGTATCAAAAACGGAAAAAAAGTGATTGTACATGGTGATGGTAGTTCTCTTTGGACC
>JAEWMT010000017.1 GCA_023393095.1 Bacillota bacterium | reverse complement strand
CCTGGACACCCTGATTAAGAGTCAGGTGCTCTACCAACTGAGCTAGAAGCGCTTATTTATTAATTTCGAACGCAAGAGTTATTATATATAATACACAGACAAATTGCAAGTGTTTTTTTAATATTTTTAAAAAAATATACACTTTTTATGTATTAGCAATGGAAATCCCTGTTTTAAGGGATTTCCAACTTATATTTTGTAGAATACCCACTCGTCTCCTATATTTTCCTTATTATTTAATTGATTCAATTTTATCCTGTAATGTCTTTTTCGGTACGGCTCCTACTACGGTATCTACAACTTCCCCATTTTTAATAAATAGAAGTGTCGGGATGGACATTACACGGTATTTCTCTGCAACACCCGGCTCCTGATCAACATTTACTTTCCCTATTTTGAATTTACCTGCATATTCTTCTGCTAATTCTGCTACAATCGGAGCAACCATTTTACAGGGTCCGCACCAATCAGCATAGAAATCAACTAATACAGGGATGTCCGATTCTAAAGCCTCTTTTTGAAAATTTGCATCTGTAAACTGAAAAGCCATTGATATTCCTCCATTTCTATGAACCGAGTAATATAATTACTCTATCATCTTTTCGGATTTTTTATCCTGTTGTTTATTAGTATCTCAAATCATCTTTTTATTATGTGATGATATAATTTGATATTACAATAGGAATATTACTTAGACAAGCACTTTATTTCCTTTTCCTCTTTTTAACGGAACTATTTAACATACCTTCCACTTCATCCCATGAGGATTTCAGTTTCATAAACTTTCTATCAATTTTCTGATTGCCCCCGGTTACTTTTGCCACCTTAAATCTCCAGTTTTTCTTCATTTGGGCACCTACTTTTTCCATTTTTATCATTCTATGATGATAGGTCTTATTTAGCACCCTGTACTTCTAAATTTCCGGTTATTTTCTATAAGCAATCAGCCTGTGAATTGGATTACCCAAGGCTACGAACTTTTCTTCGTATTCCGTCATAACATTACCTTCTAAATACTCACTATGATGAAGATCACGGGTTACACCTTTTAATTCCCAACCTGCAGCCTTAACCTCAGTCAAAGAAAAGTCGAATAAAGAAGTATTATCGGTTTTAAAGATTACTTCCCCCTCCTTCTTAAGGCATAGATTATATTTCGCTAGGAATTCTCTTGAGGTTAATCTTCTCTTTGCATGCCGGTCCTTTGGCCAAGGATCGGAAAAGTTAAGATATATTCTAGTAATGTCATCCTTACCGAATATGTCATTTAGATATTCTGCGTCAAATCGGATAAAATAAAGATTTGGCAACTCTAAATCCTTACTCTTTTCTAATGCCCGTAGAAGTACGCTGGAATATTTCTCAATACCGATATAATTGATGTCCGGATTCATTATAGCAAGCTGCATAATGAATTTACCTTTACCCATTCCGATTTCAACATGAATCGGATTCCTGTTGCCAAATAAAGTACCCCATTTTCCTTTATATGCTTCCGGTTCATTAACAACAAAATCATTCGCTGCAACCGTTTCTCTGGAGCCTGTAATATTTCTCAGTCTCATATGTTCTCTCCTTTGAAATTATTCTACCTATTTCATACCTTAAGTCTTCAATTACTTTATAAAATTAATATACAGTTACTTTATAAAAATACCTTTATAAACTGTTTTCAATCCTATCCTATTATAAATATCTGCAATAGTTTCGTCAAGAATTCACAGTTCCACTATTCCAAACTCGGCCAGCTTGTAGTATACTAGGAAAGAACATCATTTATGGAGGGTTTTATGAAAGTTATAGCAATTAACGGAAGTCCTAAACCAAATGGGAATACTTATCTTGCACTGAAAATTGTTTGTGATGAACTAGAAAAACAAAATATTGAAACAGAGATTATACATATTGGAAATATGAATATGAAAGGCTGCATTTCCTGTAATCAATGCAGTGGAGGACACTGTCGTTTCTCAGATGATAAATTACGTGAGATTGTCAATAAAGTATACACTGCAGATGGGCTGCTGCTTGGTAGCCCTGTTTATTATGCAGGTATTGCAGGTACAATGAAATGCTTCCTTGACCGATTATTTTATCCAAATCAGGGAAGAATGCGTCTTAAGATAGGTGCATCAATTGCAGTTCCTAGAAGATCCGGAGGTGTAGCTACCTTCGATCAGTTAAATAATTATTTCTTGATTTCTGAAATGATAATAGCACCCTCCTATTATTGGAATGTAATTCATGGGAGAACTCCGGGTGAGATTTCACAGGATGAGGAAGGCATCTGCGTATTAAATAATCTTGCTAATAATATGGCATGGATGATTAACATGAAAGAGTATAGTAAAAATGCTTTACCTGCTCCTTCTTCACTGGAACGGACTACCACTAATTTTATCCGTTAATTATATTGTTAATTATATTGTTAATTTTATTCGTTTATTTAATAAGTATAATATTTACAATCAATTATGCCTATAGTACAATAATAAAGCTAATTCAAGTCTCATAAGCTTTTATTTAGGATACCATAACCAAGTTCTCATAAAGTGAATTGTACATCAATTTACTTTTTAAATATTGTGTTGACGCCCAAATTTGCAGTTTATCGTTAGAATGGAGATTTTTATGAAAAAACAGTGGATTGCTATTTTTAGCATCATAATTATATTATTATCGCCTTTGTTAGTATCAAGTACAGCTATTGCAGCTGGAACCAAGAATAGTGAGGATTGGCCTGATCAACCCAGTGTATATGCCCAATCTGCCATAATAATGGAAGCTTCGACCGGCCTTGTTTTATATGAGAAAAATATTAATGATGAACATTACCCAGCCAGCATAACAAAAATTATGACCGTATTACTTGCTCTTGAGAATTCCTCTCTAGGGGATACTGTTACCTTTTCAAAAAATGTCGTTACGAATGTTGAACGGACAAGCAGTATCATCTTTGCCAATGAAGGAGAGCAAATGACCATGCAGCAATGTCTTTATGCCATCATGATTGAATCTGCGAATGATGTGGCCTATGGTGTTGCAGAGCATATTTCCGGGAATATCAAAGAGTTTGCCAAGTTAATGAATGATAAAGCGAAAAGTCTTGGTTGTAAGAATACTCATTTTGTTAATCCGAATGGTTTACCCAATGAAGATCATTATACCTCGGCCTATGATATGGCTCTGATTACCAGAGAAGCTATGAAATATGATACTTTTCGTAAAATAATTAGTACACGTTATTATGAACTGCCTCCTACGAACAAACAACCAAAGCCTAGGCATTGGATCAATCATCATTATCTTGTCTCCCATAAAAATGGTTATTCCTATGATGGTACCATCGGAGGTAAGACAGGTTATACCCATATATCTAAGAATACTTTAGTAACTGCAGCAAAAAGAGGAGATATGGAGTTAATCTGTGTTGTCATGAAGGATAACCCACAACATCAATATACCGACACGATGAAATTATTTGATTATGGCTTCAACAATTTTTCAAGTTATCCCATATCAGATTTAGAGAAAACGGATAAACTTAGTGAATCACCTATGTTTACCAGATATAATTCTTTATTGAGTGAAACAGAAAAACCTATCTCCATCGATAACAACGGTTATCTGGTACTACCGAAAACCGCATCCTTTAAAGAAGCTAAGAGAAAAATATCCTTCTTCTCCCCGAATAAGAATCCATCAGAGAAGACTACTTCAGTTCAAACGGCTTCTGAAGCTAATATTATTGGTAAGATATCCTACACATATGATGGAAAATATGTAGGTGGTGCCAATATACTTTATAAAAATGTTAATACACCAGCATTAATTCATAATAATACTGGTAGTAAAAATTCCGCTTCCAATTCCAATGCATCTTCTCATAAATCAGGAGGCATGTTACAAGCGATTATCATAGGCGGTATCGCGGGCATAGTTATAATAGCAATTGGCTTATATTATTTTCTGATAGAACGCCCTCGATTAAAACGCAGGCATGCATATGACCAAAAAAGAGCCCTGCGTAGATTACGCAGGGACGATGACTATCTTGATCTATAATTTATTTAATTACCGATGCAAACAAAGCTGCAATTTCGTCTGTAGATAAGTTTTTATTCGGATCATCATATAACGGTTCCACTTTAAGCTGATCTGATGATTCAGAATTATTTTCAAATTCTAATGCCTCGGGTTCTTCATCTTTTTGCTGTGGCTCAGAGGCATTATATTTTTTCGATATCAACTCTATGAATTCATTATTTGCATTTAGTAATCGATTATTCTCATCCAGTATTTCATTTATTTTTGATAGTTGCTCTACCAGATCTGATTTGATTTCTTCCTCTTTAATCGTATCTATCAACAGCTTCGTATTTTGCTTGCCATATTGAACATCCATCTGAAAAGCGTTCTTCTGTTCCTCCCAGGTTTTCAGCTGAAGCATGGATATTCTTTGCAGTTCTTTCCTATGACTGCTTTCAAGCGTCTCTAACGTTACAATAATATCTTTGATTTGGTCCGAAAGTAGAATTGTATTTTTCTTTGCCGCCATATAAGTAGCCTTCTGCAGATTAAAAAGCTCCTTATAATGTTCCTCCCACTTTTCAATTTTTTTATCTAAAATTTGATCAGCATACTGTTTCGTATCTTGCATGCTTTTCTTTATCCTACTTTTTACAGAATCCATAAATAAAAAACCTGTAATAAGGACAACAATACCTATACCTATTGTGCTAAATAAATCCCCTTTTAAATTTAATAAACAATATGCTTCGGATAACAAAGCCGCTAAGAAACATATTCCAAAGAACATTGAATTTAATCTTTGATTCATATTTGTAACGCTCCCATCCTCTTATAAAGTAATACTATAGTACTATATATCGGAAGATTTCAGCATAAAGTTAATCTATTTCGTAGGATTTTCTTGTTTCTTTGGAAGTCGGACAGTAAATTTGGTGCCTTCCATTAATTTGCTTTCTAATTCTATGGTACCATTATAATAACCAACAATATGTTTAACAATGGATAATCCCAACCCAGTACCCCCTACTTTCTTACTTCTACCTTTATCAACACGATAGAAGCGTTCAAACACTCTCTGCTTTGAATCTTCAGGTATGCCAACGCCGGTATCCTCAACAATAATTATGATATCCTTTCCTTCTAAGGTTACCATTACATTAACCTTTCCATCAGGCTTATTATACTTAATCGCATTTGTAATCAAATTACCGAATAACTCCCTTAGCTGTTGAACATTTGCAACCATGCTTATGGGTCTACAGTTCATACTTACAGTTACCCCATACTCTTTTGCAAGCGGCTGAAGAGAATCGCATACCTCCTTGACTAAGGGACTAATCCGTACTTCTGACAGAACGACCTCCGCCTCTTTTGTTTCAAGACGAGAAATCATGAGAATATCGTTAATCAGATTCGTCATATTTTTGGTTTCCTTCTTAATTCGTGACAGGAAATCCTTTTTCATCTTTTCATTGGAGGCCATATCATTCTCAAGAAGCTCAACATATCCGCGTACTGATGTGAGTGGTGTTTTCAGCTCATGGGAAACATTTGAAAAAAATTCCTGTCTGATCATTCTTTCAAATTCAATTCGATTCATCGATTCCTTAACAGCTTTGGACATCTGCATCGTCGTATCCGCGATTACATTCATTTCATCATATTTATATCTCTTAAAATGAAATTCCGGCTCTTCCTCCTTAAGCTTCAGCATTTCTTCTGCAATTTCTTTCATGGGTTTTGTTATAGATCTTGCGAACCGGTTTGCTAAAATTATAGATATGATTAACGTAATACCAATACTGATTAATATAACGGGAATTAACGACCGTAAATATTGCTCAACCCCGGAAAAAGGTACTGCAATTCGTATAATATATTTTGAATTATAAGACCGGCTAGCTACATATAGCATAGATTCTTTTAAAGTCTCTGATCTTCTTCTTGCGTATCCATTACCAGTCTTAATTGCTTCTTTAACTTCTTCTCTGTTGCTGTGATCTTCCATCGTAGCGCTAACCGCAACATCACTGTCTGCAATTACTTTTCCATTCAGATCAATTATAGTAAAACGGGCTGCTTCGTTCCCTTTCATTTTTTTCAATTGATCTAGTTGTGTTTTCAAATCTTTTTGATAGTCTAAGCCATGATCTGCTATTAATACAGAATAGAACATGTCCTTTTCCGTTTGATCAAGTAGAATATTACTGATTACTATACTAAAAATACTGCCGCTTAATATAAGCGCCAGTGATAGAATTAGTATAAATCTCTGAAAAATAGCTCTTTTCATAAAAAACTCCCGTATCAGAGTTTAACAAAACGGTAGCCAACACTACGTACGGTTCTGATACAATCGGTACCTACCCTTCCTAATTTCTGGCGTAACGTACGAATATGGCTGTCCAGCGTTCTGGTTTCTCCATCATAATCATAACCCCATATCTGATTTAAAAGCTCATCCCTGTTAACAACCCTGGATTCATTTTCAATTAGATATAATAATAGTTCATATTCTTTGTAGGTTAACTCAATAAGTTCACCGTCATTACGAACTTCTCTTGTTTTTGTATTAATCGTAATGCTTTTTATGGTAATAAAATCTGTGCTTACTTCTTTATTAGATCTGCGCAAAAGAGATCTGATTCTGGCCGCAAGCTCTAATACTCCAAATGGTTTTGTAATATAGTCATCTGCACCTACATCAAGTCCCATCACCTTATCCAGCTCCTTGTCTTTGGCTGTCAGACATATTACTGGCGTATGCTTTAACTGGGTGTCCTGTTTCATCAAACGGATAGCAGACAGTCCATCCATACCCGGAAGCATTAGATCGAAAATGACCAAATCCGGTATATCTTCTTTCATATCCAATAATGCATTCTCCGCTGCCTCGTAAGATTTTATACTATAACCAAAGCCTTCTAATGCAACCTTAAGTAATTCTCTTATACTTTCATCATCTTCTATAACATAAATTTTATCCAAATGGATATCCCCCTTCCCATTCTTACAATATTCTTATGTTATTTACAGATCCTGTTTCATGAAATTCTGCCCATTCGCAGATATTTACCGCATGATCACCAATTCGTTCAAAGTACTTTGCTATCATTAATATATCAACACATTGATCTACGTGTTCACTTGAACTTCGAAGTAGGGATGCTACTTCGTCCTTAACCTTATCAAAGAGCTCATCAACAATATCATCTCTCTTTTCGATACTTCTAGCTTCTTCCATGTCCATACTGGTAAATGCTTCAACAGCATCATGAACCATCTCTTTGGCCGCTCTACCCATCTCTGGTATGTGTTTAACAAGGTTAAAGATAGGCTCTCTTCTTTCCCTGATTATCATCTCAGCAATATCGGCCGCATGATCCCCAATTCTCTCCATATCTGTTACTACCTTAAGAGCAGCTGTAACAATTCTCAAATCCCTTGCTACCGGCTGCTGTTTTAATATCAGTGAAAGACATCTGGATTCTATAGTCTTTTCAATATCATTTATATTTCTATCCCCCTGAATGATATCTTTTGCGATTTCTTCATCCTGTGATTCAAAGGCCTCCAATGTTTTTTCAATCGCAGACTCAATCAGTTGTCCCATTTCCTTTAAATTATCCTTTAATAATTGAAGCTCATGTTCAAAGCTCAATCTAGCAGTCATAGAATACCTCCTGTTAATTTTCATTATAGTTATTGCGGTAGTATATGTCAAATCTCGAATCAACCAAATCTTCCAGTAATATAATCTTCTGTTCTCTTATCCTCCGGCCTTGTAAATAGAGTATCCGTCGCTGCAAATTCAATTACCTCACCAATCAGAAAAAACGCTGTATAATCAGAAATACGAGCAGCTTGCTGCATATTATGGGTAACAATTGCAACTGTATATTTTTCCTTTAACTCAGACATCAGATCCTCTATCTTTAATGTTGAAATGGGGTCAAGTGCAGACGTTGGTTCATCCATTAAGATTACTTCTGGTTCTACTGCTAAGGCTCTTGCGATACATAGTCTCTGCTGCTGTCCGCCAGAAAGACTTAATGCAGACTTCTTAAGCCGATCCTTTGCCTCTTCAAAAAGAGCCGCACCTTTTAAGCTCTCCTCAACAATCTGATCCAGCTTTGCTTTAGACTTTATACCATGAATTCTGGGTCCGTAGGCAATATTATCATATATGGACATAGGAAATGGATTTGGCTGCTGAAATACCATACCGATTTTCTTACGTAATAAAGTAGTATCAACTCTTGGATCATAGATATTTTCACCATCCAAAGTTACTGTACCTTCAATCACTACTCCGGGAACCAGATCATTCATACGGTTTAAGGTTTTTAGGAAGGTAGATTTACCACAGCCCGAGGGCCCGATGAAGGCGGTGATTGCATTTTCTTTAATATTCATGTCTATATTTTTTAACGCATGATTTGTTCCATAATGTAGATTTAATTTTTTGGTAATAATCTTATCTTTATTCATATTTTCCTCCACTTTACCCCTTTGTTGTTGCTATTATCTTGAAAAAAGACACTTATGTGACTATGCTGAATGATTTCTATATTAAATTTTATTTACATCGAATTTATGAGAAAGAAATTTTGTTAGTATATTGATGCCCAAAACAATAATTAATAGAACCAAAGCTACACCAAATGCGCTGTCATATTTCGCTTTTTCCATATCAAGAAATAATCTTATCGTTAATGTACCCCCGTTTTGCATAATTTTATTAAGAAGACCTTCTCCATAGTTTCCCAAATTAGGGAGTAAATATCCACTGCCCGCTGTAAATAGTAAAGCTGCCGACTCACCAACAATACGGCCGATAGATAGGATTATTCCTGTTATAATACCGGGCATTGCTGAAGGTAATAATATGGTCCTAATCATATACCATTTTGTTGCTCCTATACCAAGTGCACCGCTGCGGTAACTTGATGGAACCGTTTTTAATGCTTCCTGAGTATTCCTTGTTATCAGGGGTAATACCATAATTGCCAGTGTAAGTGCTCCCGTCAATATCGAATATCCCAAATTTAAAGTAATACCAAAGAATACATAACCAAATAGACCAAAAACGATGGATGGAATTCCGGACAAAGTTTCTGTAGTGAATTCAATTAAATTAGCAAATTTGCCGGGTCTTGCATATTCATTTAAATAAATTGCCGCTCCTACACCAAACGGAACTGCTATAATCAATGTAATAATAATTATATATAGGGTATTAACTATGTTTCCCGCTATACCATTGGTTCCCTTAAGAGTACTTGGTACTGTAGTTAAGAACGCCCAATTGATTGAGCGGACACCACGGAAAGTAACATATCCCACAATTCCAGCCAAAATTAATATTGATATGGAGGCGCAAATATAAATCAAAACATGAATAAAACCTTCTAAAGGGCGAGGGCGTTTATCATAAATACTCTTAGCTGTCAGCATCCTTTCTGCCTCCCTTCATAACCTTATTAAGTATTAAATTAATAATCATTATAAATGCAAACAGAACTAATCCAATTGTAAAAAGAACCTGTTTATGAAGACCGGATGCATATCCCATTTCAGCAACAACAGCCGTTGTTAAGAAACGAACTGAGTTAAAAGGTAACGGTAGATTTGCTCCATTACCAGCTACCAAGCTGATTGCCATAGCTTCCCCTATTGCCCTTCCTACCCCAAGTACGATTGCAGTTACAATTCCTGATTTTGCAGCCGGAATTATCACTTTGAAGATTGTCTGAAGGTGAGTGGCTCCCAGAGCAAGGGATGCCTGCTTATAATGCTTCGGTACGGCTTTTAATGAGGATTCACTTATATTAATAACGGTAGGTAATATCATTATTGCCAGAACCAGTACAGCAGATATTAGATTAGATCCACCAGTAAATTGATGATTCGGATTATTTTTATATACCACCATCTCTAATTTATAGATTAAGGGACTTAATATTAAAATACCTAGTAAACCGTAGACTACGGAAGGAATGCCCGCCAGCAATTCTACTGCTGGCTTTACAATCTTTGCAAGTCTTTTTGGTGCTGTTTCCGCTAAAAATACCGCTGTCATTAAACCGATTGGGACACCGATTAGGATTGCCAAGGTTGTACCTACGATAGATGTTAGTATAACGTATAGAATTCCAAAGCTAGGTTGTGCTGCAGTGGGTTGCCATACCGTTCCAAATATTATGTCAGTTAACCCAACTTTAAAAATAGCTGGTGTACCACTAATAATCATATATATGGTAATTGAAAAGACAGCTAAAACAGCAAAGAAGGCACAGGCTATAAAGATATAAGCCGCTACCTTTTCTACTGTTTTTTTGGTCTTATAGCTACCAACAATTGAAAAACTTTTTTCAACCATATAAATCTCCATTCTGCCCTTTGAGTTATTTTGTGCTAAGTGCTTCGATAATGCACTTTGAGAAGTAGCAGGCATAAACTTCTTAGTGTTATTATGATTTTTATAATTTACACTATATACGAACAGCTTTAGGAAGAACTACTCAAAGTTTTTGAATAACCCTTCCTATTACTGATTTTTTAATTATTTTTATTTATCAAGAGTGATTAAGCCTGCATCCATAATCACCTGCTGTCCTTCATTAGAGTTAACAAAATCAAAATAGGCTTTCACTAAATCACTTTGTTCTGAAATCTCACCCTTGGTAGCCATAATAAACGGTCTTTGTAATAAGTAAGTTTCTGCTTTGATATTCTCTTTTGTTGGAGTAACATTGTCTATGCTAAATACAGCTACTGAGTCATCTAATACATCAAGTGATACATAACCAATTGCTCCTTGTATTGATGCTACTTTTGCAAGTACTCCACCTGTGCTACTGATTTCATTAGAATACTTACAAGCATCCTTTATTCCTAATATCTCTTCAAATGCATCTCTTGTACCTGATCCTGCCTCTCTACCAATTACTACAATTGGTTGATCAGCTCCATTTAAATCCTTCCAGTTTGTTATTTCTCCTTTATAAATCTTAGTCAAATCATCCTTGGTAAGATTCGCTACCTTATTAGACTTATGAGTGATTACTGCAATTCCATCAAGGCAAATTCTATTCTCAATGATGCCTTTCCCTTTCTCTGCCTCTGTTAAAGCTCTGGATGAATTTCCAATATCAATTGATCCTGCACTAAGAGCTTCAATACCTGCTCCTGATCCGGTAAATTCAGGTGAAATAACAACATTCGGATATTTTGCCCTAAAGGCCTCTGCCAATGAATTTGCAACCTTTTCCATTGAAGTAGAACCAGCCATTGATATTGATCCGCTTAAATTTTTAGCTGATGTACCATCTTTTGATTCATTGGTTGTATTCTTATCTGATTTATTATCCTCGTTTTTCTTTCCACATGCGCTGAAAGCTCCTGCTATAAATACACATATAATTAATAATGTAAAAATTCCTCTTATTCGTTTTTTCAATTCTTCTTCTCTCCTTCTTTTCAATTATTATCTTCGTCTCATCTTACGATATTAAAATAACATTATTTTTAGATAGTAAAAACCATGATTATGTTGAGATTTTGTAAAATCAATGTGAAGTCGTAAGAATTATAAATAATTATTAATTTTCCGCTCATAATATTTATTCTGTAAATTTCTATATTAATATACATGGTATAATATTCAAAAAACAAGAGGCTATCGCAAATTGACCTTCAGTGGTATAACCTGAAATGCGACAGCCCCTAATGATAATAATTATATACATTAAAAAAGCTGAAAGCCTATAATGAGCTTTCAGCAATGTTCCCACCCAGAGTCGAACTGGGGACTGAGACTTAGGAGGTCCCTGTTATATCCACTTAACTATGAGAACATATAGATCCTCTATGCCGCTTCTTTAAGAAGCCAGATATCCTAAGTAAATTATGTTTTTGATAATCAATCTGTACTCTACCAACCTAAACTTCTTTAAGTTGATAACACAGTAATATTATTCTACTATTTCCTATTGCGTTAGTCAATAACTTAAATATGATAATATATAAAATGTATTAAACTCGTACTTATGGCAATTGTGGTAATTGGGGTGTCTATTGATAAGATGATCTGATCTGTATCCTGATTAATTTCCACACAGCTGCCGATTTTATATGCTTTTATCCACATTTCGAATGTTCAGACGGTGATTGTGTTAATATCTCCACTCGATTGTGCCTATGCCAGGCATACTATAATATAAGGGGCTGTCGCAAAATAACCTACAGTGATATAAGGTAACCGCATAATATCCTTTATACACTGTTTGGAGATTATGCGGAGTACCTTATATCATATATGCCTAAAATGCGACAGCCCCTTTTAAATCCAAAATATTCACATTGCAGATTAATCCTTAATCTGCTCAGAAAATGCTATACTACCCTGCATCCATATGTTACCCTTAAATCTTCTACCTGCCACAGGTTCTCCAAGCAAATCCTGCTTATTAATACAAAGACGGAAGTTAATATCATTACATACAAGCTGCAAATCATATACTTCTTCCTTTGTAAGTTTATTTACGATAAGATTACTATCCGTAATCGTTGCTATGATACTATAATTATCTGATTCTGAACCAAAAGGAATAAATGACGTATCAACAATTGTATAAATGTCTTCCTTCTTAGCTCTCCTTGACACCATTGCATAAGTATCAATGTCATCAATTGTTAAACTGTCAATTGCTTCCTGATTTCCTTTTTTCGCTTCCGCAATCAGATTGTTACGATATTTTGTAACTTCACTTATATTTCTAACCTGTACTTCGTCCTTCTCTATTGGAAGAAGAATCCTTCCTTCCAGTGATAATGCAGCTAAAGTTACAGAAAAAGGTGTAACCATCGGCATATTTTGTTTTTTCTTCTCGAGAAACTCAATCACATTCTGAAGATAAAAAATTAAAGAAACACCCAAGCGGAAATCATCACACATCCCCGTATAGGCTTCCGCATCCACTCTTTTATTTATACCTACTTCCTCTCTTGTACTGATACACTGACCTTTCAGGACAGGAAAATAATGCTCCATGTGAAAGTGATTGTTTTCGTCTGTTTCCCCACGCAGGGTAATGCCCATTCCGTCAGCATATTCTCTTGTTAATTCGGTTAGGCTTCCCGTATCACCTGCCTGCTGTATTGATCGTATTTTCGTAGGATCATCTATTATATTTTCTAAAAGATGGTTTAAATCTACTCTATTATTAATGTTACTAAAGCCAATGGCTCTCAAATAGCTATGCATAATTATCACTTCCAATCGTTGCATCGTAACTTATTATATATTACGATTTTATAGTTCATTTCATGTAATAATTATTTATATCATATTTTACTTCTACTGACAAGAGTGATTCGTTTTATTCAATAATCGTATCTGTTATAAATAATGTAAGTTCTTTCGTCAAATCTTTTTCCAACCAATCAATCAGCTGATTTCCATCTTTATCTTTTATAACCCGTATTACCGGTCTGGTTGGATATTGAGGATTTTGTCTTAATACAATAGCCATTTCCTCTGTGTTAGTCATTACCAGTGTACCTGTCGGATATGCTGCAACCGAATTTACAAATGCTCTAACCACTGAGAAATCAAATAAAACCCCAGCTTGGCTGACAATGTAATCAATTACTTCATGAACCCTCATTTTCTTAGTCAGGTTGCCATACACCTTACTGTCAAACTCATCACATACAGCTGCAATTTTAGCTCCTATTTTTATATGTTCCTCCTTCCTATGAAATGGGTATCCGGATCCATCAATTCGCTCATGGTGGGCAAGTATAATTTCCTTTGCACTGGAGGACAGCCACTTCATTTTTTCAACGGCTGAATAACCATATATAGTATGCTTCATAATTTCATTTTTATCGCTATCTGAAAATTCACTTAGCTCTATATTCTTATAATCAATCGTAAGATAGGTTAACCCAATATCATGCAGTAGGCATCCCACTGCGATATCCTTGATCTTTTGCTTCGGCAATCTCAGCTTGAAAGCCAGCATAACCCCTAGCGCACATACATTTAATGAATGTGAATATGTACTTTCACTTTTTTCACGTATACTTGATAGATTATATATCATCTTGGGTTCAGACATAATATCCTGTATGATATCATCAGCTATTAATTTAATTTCCTCAAGCTTGAAACTATCATAATACGAATATTTTATAAGAATATCTTTTACCGAAGCAAGACATTGCTCTTTAATCTGAAATTCTAGACTATTTGTTAGATTAACTCCCTTAGATAGTTCATCCTCTGCATAAATGTAGCTAATACCCAAATCCTTCAGTCGCTTTACATATTCTTTTTTAATTACTGACCCGGCTGATATTAAAATTACATTGTCTTTATTAATAATATCCTTTGCCAACATCTCATTACCCTTAATTGTATCTAATGAAATGATTCTCAATGTCATCACCTTCCAAAATAAATCCATTTGATTATAGGTTCCTTATAATTTTATAATATTATATCGAATTCTGTAATCATGCAATATTACTATTAATGACTAAAATTTAAGCAATCAGACAATTTCATAAATCATTAGATAATAAGAAGGCATTTTATACATATTATACCTTATATCTATCAGCTATTATTGTTGAAGTTATTACATAAATTTCAGGTTAAATACCAAAAATATTTAGAATTAGAGAGAAAAAAATACGATTGCTATTTTCAACATATCAAGTAATTGATCACTAAGTAGCATTTAAAGGAGAATGTTTATGACAAAGATTATACAGCAACCTACTCCAAAGGAGCATGTTGATGATTTAGTTAAAAATGCTCTATCGGCATTAAATCAGTTTCTATTATTAGATCAGGAGACTGTAGATAATATCGTCCATGAAATGGCTTTAGCAGGACTTGCTAAGCAACAGGTGCTCGCTAAAATGGCGGTAGAGGAAACTGGAAGAGGTATTTATGAAGACAAAACTATAAAAAATATCTTTGCTACGGAATATGTATGGCATTCCATAAAATATCAAAGGACAGTTGGTATTATTGAAGACAATGATGAAGAGGATTATATGATTGTTGCCGAGCCGGTTGGCATTGTTGCCGGTGTTACTCCAGTAACTAACCCTACATCTACCACTATGTTTAAATGTTTAACCTGTATTAAAACAAGAAATCCAATTATATTTGGTTTCCATCCAAGTTCTCAACAATGTTCTAGAGAAGCAGCGAGAACATTATATGAAGCAGCACTACAAGCAGGTGCTCCAAAGCATTGTATTCAGTGGATTGAATATCCTTCTATTGATGCAACAAGAGAGTTAATGAATCACCCTAATGTATCCATGATTCTTGCAACCGGCGGGTCAGGAATGGTTAAACAAGCATACTCCTGTGGTAAACCTGCACTTGGGGTTGGACCTGGTAATGTTCCGTGTTTTATTGAAAAAACAGCTAATCTGAAACGTGCTGTTAATGATTTAGTACTATCCAAATCTTTTGATAATGGTATGATTTGTGCATCTGAACAGGCTGCTATTATTGAAGCACCTGTTTATGATGAAGTTATAGAATTGATGAAAAAAGCTGGATGCTATTTTGCAACAAAGGAAGAGATTGAACTTCTTGAACCAATGGTAATTAACAAAGACACTACTGCCGTTAATCCTGCTATTGTGGGCCAGCCCCCGGTAAAAATTGCTACTTTGGCAGGCTTTACCATTCCTTCACAGACCAAAATATTGTGTACTGAATTAGAAGGAGTTGGGCCAGAGTATCCTTTATCTAAGGAAAAATTATCTCCTGTATTAGCTATCATAAAAGCAAAGGATGTTAATGCCGGATTAGACCTCTGTGAAAAAATGATTGAACTAGGCGGTCTTGGTCACTCCTCCGTAATACATTCCTCTGATGATGAAGTAATAAAAGAATTCTCTTACAGAATGAGAACTGGCCGAATCCTTGTCAATACTCCTTCTACCCATGGCGCAATCGGCGATTTATATAATACAAACATGCCTTCTCTTACCTTAGGCTGTGGTTCCTATGGTGGAAACTCCACTACGCATAATGTTTCTGCCGTTGACTTAGTAAATTATAAGCGTGTGGCAAAGAGGAGGGTTGATATGCAATGGTTTAAGGTTCCTAATAAAATATACTTTGAATCAGGTTCTACTGCATATTTATCTAAAATGCCAGGTATTTCAAAAGCTTTTATCGTTACTGATCCCTCGATGACTGAATTGGGTTATGTAAACAGAGTACTTTATCAGCTAAGAAAACGTACGGATTATGTTCACTGTGAGATATTCGACCAAGTGGAACCGGATCCAAGCCTTGAGACAATACAAAAAGGTGTGGCAGAAATGAATAAGTATAAGCCGGATGTAGTTATCGCACTTGGTGGTGGTTCTGCCATTGATGCAGCAAAAGGTATGTGGTTGTTCTATGAAGATCCTGATGCAGATTTCAAGAATATGTCCTTGAAATTTCTGGACATCCGTAAACGCACCTATAAATTTCCAGTATTAGGTAAGAAAGCTCAATTTGTTGCTATCCCTACTACTTCAGGTACCGGGTCAGAGGTAACCTCATTCGCAGTTATCTCAGATAAAAAAGAAAACAAGAAATACCCATTGGCAGACTATGAATTAACACCAGACGTTGCAATCATTGATCCTGATTTTGTTATGAGTGTACCAAAGAAATCAACTGCATGGACCGGCATGGATGTATTAACCCATGCATTTGAGGCATATATTTCAATTCTGGCTTCCGATTATACGGATGCTTTAGCCATACATGCAATTGATTTAGTTTTCAAATATTTAAAGCTTTCCTATGATGAAGGATCTGCTAATCCAACAGCCCGAGAAAAAATGCACAATGCCTCAACAATCGCCGGTATGGCATTTACGAATGCTTTCCTTGGGATTAACCATTCCCTAGCTCATAAGCTCGGTGGAGAATATCATGTTGCTCATGGATGTGCAAATGCTATCCTACTACCACATGTAATACGTTATAATGGAGTGGAATGTCCTACTAAATTTACCTCCTTCCCCAAATATGAAAGCTATATTGTAGGAGATAAGATTTTTGAGCTAATGAAGAAGCTTGGTAGAAATCCTAAGAATAATGCAGATGCCGTAGAAATGCTAGCCAAAGAGGTAGAACTACTTAACTCTAATTTAGGTATTCCTGCAACATTAAAAGAATTAGGAATTGATGAAAAAGACTTTCTTAATAAATTGCCTGCACTTGCTGATCTAGCTTTTAGTGATCAATGTACAACAGCAAATCCTAGACTACCTCTGGTTTCTGAATTAGAGGAGCTTTACCTGTTGGCTTATTATGGAAAGGAGAGTATCCCTAATAATAAAAAATAGTTTCAGTTCCGTATAAATATTTCCTATACTATATGAAGATCAATGAGTAAAAATTTAGAAGATTAATGTTAAATATATACAAAACACTTATATTAAAAGTATTTTATTGAGGACACTTATAAAGACTATAAATTATAATTTCATAACAAATCAAAAAATTGATAGGTAGTGTTTTTAATTTTGTATCTTTACTTTTATTTTTTACTTTTGTGTCTTTGCCCTTATGATTATTCTAGAGGCCAGGTGTGGGAAGAGTCTATAGTTCCTAATTAATAAAGTCACTCCTTCTTTTTTGTCTAAACAGAATATCATATAATAATATAGGTATGGAAACACAGAAATATTAACACTCTCGATATTTAAAAAACATTAAATAATAATTTTAAGCTCTGGGTTGAGTGAAAATGTAAATTCCAGTGTAAAGTTTAATTCCAGTATGAAGACCTAATTCCATTTTATCTGGGCTTCAGTTGAAAAACATGATTGTATTTGCCCTGATTTTAAGGCTTCAGAGAGATGTTTCAGAAAAAAAGCACACAATAAGAAAGCAGATTTTCTGATTTGTGAAAGACTAAATTCCATCAGACAAATCCTACGCATTTATTCCACGTTTTGCTTGACAATGAGCCTCCGCCAATATGATTTGATGCAGCCAGGGCAGCTTAATATAAAGAATTATGCTGCCTGATTATATTGACATCTCATTGTAAAGCAAACTTTCGCGGCATAAAAGCTTACATTTCTGACTGGAATTTAGTTTTTCTTTCAACGATTTTAAGCTCTGTTAGACAAAGATATTGATATTAGCAAATATGTAATGTATAATATTACCAGACTGATGGTTCCCAATTGTATCATAAGGCGAACTACAGATTATTTATATTTATACGAGGAGGATGTAAAATGAATAAAATAAAAAGAATAGAAATAAGTGATGAATGGGCACATTCCGGAATTGTTGAAGCAGGAGATTGTGTTTACATAAGTTATTGTATGGGAAATGAAGGGCAATCAATTGAAAAGCAAATAAATGGTGCATTTGATGTTTTAGCTAAACGGCTGGAAACAATTGGCCTAACATTAGAATCTGTTGTGAAAATGGATTGTCTATTCAAGGATATCATGGATTTATCATTTTTAGGAGAAATCATTAAGGAACGATTTAATGGGAACTATCCTGCAAGAAAAGCATTTGAAACAAAATTCATTAGAGAGGGAATTATCTTTCAGATTGATGCAATAGCATTCAAGGGATAGCATATACAAAATAAGCATACTTTAAAGTGAACTTCTTACACAAGATTTCTCTATTGTGAACTTAAAAGGAGAGAAAAAGTTACATCCCTCCTTCATTTATATCCATATACCAGTATTATTATCTAACAGAGCTTAATTTTAAAATAAATCATATATAATATGAGCTTTATATATTTATTTATAAAAGTACCGTATGATTAAATGTATTAGAGAGAAGCTTATAAAGGGTGAATTCTTCACTCACCCTTTATGGTATCACATCTATATTTTATCATACGGTGTCTTATCATAAATATCTTATTATGAGTACATTATCATACTTACTTTATCGTATTTCACTTTTCCTTATTGTACTTACCTTATCGCAATGCTTTATCATACTTGTTTATCATATTAGTTTTATCAACATATTATCTTATTAAATTAAATCCAATAATTCTGTTATTTCTGTTTACATCATTAAGAATTATTCCATAAAATTATTACTATTGATAGCCTGATCTAAGGCCTTTTTTTCATCCTCGGAAAGTTCAAGGAAAGACTCCCCTTTAATTATTTCTTTTATATATGTATAACATCCCTCTCTGCTGCTATGGACTGAATTAAGTAGGATACCATTATTATTTTTATCTAGTAAAGCTAGTACAAAACTTAATTTACCACCCATTTCCTTAAAAGCGTCATATTTAACAACACCCACTTTTTGATAGGTAATAAGTAGATTTTCCTTTACATTATTAAGTTCTTTACTTAATTTTAAGGAATCTGTCTTTAACTTATCTATTTCAGCAAAACGGGATAATACCTGGTCTTCCAGATTTTGACCACTTGCGCCTGTCATAAATTTCTTGTATTTTTTATTTAACTTTTTCTGCTTTATGAATAGTAATATAAGCATTATCAAAATTATTAGAGAAAATGCCGCTAATCCTATGCAGATATAAGCCAAATTATTATTAATAGTGTCTATAAAGTTCATATTCTACTCCTCCATTTGTACTTAAATTTAATATTACTTTTATACGATTGATTCAAATAACTCAATTAGTCTTTCTAACTCGTCGCTTGAATAATACTCTATCTCAATAGACCCTTTATTTTTTTTCCTATTATGAATTAACACTTTTGTTCCGACTATTTTTCTTATTTTATCCTCTAGATCACGATAAACTACGTCTTCCTCTTTTGTAACAGCAACTTCCTTCAGAGGTTTTTCATCTAAAACTTTTTTCACTAGTTTTTCAGTTTCTCGTACACTTAATTTCTCGTCAAAAATTTTACAAGCAAGATTATATTGTGTTTCTTTATTTTCAATTGCAAGTAATGCCCTAGCATGTCCACTCGAAAGCATTTCATCAATTAGCATTTGCTGAACTTTATCATCCAATTTAAGCAGTCGTATTGCATTCGTCACTGCAGCTCTGCTTTTTGAGACTCTCTCTGCAATCTCATCCTGCTTTAAACTGAATTCCTGTATCAGTCTGTGGTAAGTCTGTGCTTCTTCGATAGGATTAAGATCTTCTCGTTGAATATTCTCTATTAATGCAATTTCAACAACTTCTTGAGGGCTATAATCTTTAATAATCGCAGGTACTTCTTTTAATCCAGCTATTCTAGCAGCTCTCCATCTTCTTTCTCCTGCAATAATCTCATAAAATTTATCTTTTTTTTGTAATATTAATGGTTGAATTATACCATATTGTTTGATTGAATCGGCCAACTCCTGAAGAGCATCTTCATCAAATTTTCTTCTTGGCTGTGATTTGTTAGGCTCAATATCACTGATATGTATTAATGTTTCACGTGAAACATTATCTGTAGATTCCGAATTAGTTATAACAATTTTCTCAGGTATCATACTATCAAGGCCTTTTCCTAATCCTTTTTTTACTGCCATTTTAATGTCATCCTCCTTTTGCAATCTTACTTTTTCTTGCGATATTTAATTTCACTGATCTCATTTTTTAAATAGATTTCTGATTCATCTTTTTCAATTACTTCCATTGCTAATTGTCTATATCCCTCTGCTCCTGCTGATTTTGAATCATATAAATTAATTGGTAATCCATGGCTTGGTGCTTCTGCTAATCTCACATTTCTTGGAATAATTGTCTTATATATATTTTGTTTCAGATTATTTTTCACATTCTCAACTACCTGAAGAGACAAGTTTGTTCTGGCATCAAACATGGTAAAGACCACACCTTCCATTTCAAGTGTAGGATTTAACCTTTGCTTAACAAGATTTATTGTATAAATTAATTGAGAAAGACCCTCTAGAGCATAGAATTCACATTGAATTGGAACAAGTACTGTGTCTGCAGTGGTCATAGCATTAACTGTTAAAGTATTCAATGAAGGAGGACAGTCTATTATGATATAATCATATTCTTCACGTACTTTTTCTACTTCTTTTTTTAATATGTATTCTCTTTCTTCGACGCCGATTAATTCAATCTCTGCTCCGGCAAGATTAACATTTGAAGGCAGGATATCAAGATTCTTGATTGGTGAACTAATCCTACATTCTTTTAAAGTACATACACCTATTATCATCTGATAAATTGTATTCTTTAACTTTTTTTTATCAATTCCCAAACCGCTTGAAGTATTTCCCTGCGGATCAACATCAATAACTAATACCTTTCTGTTTTTCTCTGCTAAACATGCAGATAAATTAATCGCTGTAGTTGTTTTCCCAACTCCACCCTTTTGATTCGCAATTGCTATAATTCTTGCCATATTACTCCTCCCTTCCTTCATATTATTATTTTATCGTTATTAAAACTTACATAGTCAATATTATAACATCTTTTGTTACTAATAGCCAGATATCATATAAAGATTATCTTATTATTTTAATTAATATTAATATTTATATTATGGCTTATGTGTTTACCTCTCACGCTATTTTTCATACCACAAATAAAGAAAACGGTACATGAGAATTAAACAGCCTACCGTAATTTTTTACTTCTATCACTCTGCGCTATTACGAAGACTTTCATATTAATTCTCACGCTCAAATATATATCACCTCATATAACAAGAAACTGATACTGAGAATTAAACAGCTTATGCCGGTTACACACTCTCTTAGTAAGGCTTTAATATAACTTTAATAATTTTTTGCTTGTATACATACCATCACATATAATTAAAACAATGAGTAAAATTACACAGCCCCTATCGATTGTTCTTTCATTTCGTATCTTAATTATTACAAAGGTTTATATAATATAAGCCAGCTTAGTAAGTCTAAAGAAATATCTTGATTCTTAAATGCGGGATACTCTACATGAGATGTTTGAATTTCTTATTTAATTCAGTATTTACTAAACGTTATAATTATAATGACTTTTGTTCTATAATGGTATTATCCAACTATATTCAATACTAAATTACATCTTGTCGTACTTAAGAGATGGATAATATATTTTATTATTAAGCGTAAGTATTTTCCGAACATCATAGGAACCTTACTTTATATATGGCCTTGATAAACTTACCACATAATACATTCAGAAATCCGGAACATTAATCTCATATCTATAAATATTTCTACACTTAATAGAGGTAAGCTTTATCTTAGAATTAGCACGAGAGGAGTTGAATGTTTCACGTGAAACATTCAACTCCTCTTTCTTAACTTACTCACTTCTTAAATTCTTAATTCTATATATAATTTCTATTAACATAACCTTTAAAATATATCAACTATATTATTTTTTATAGCATATACAGCAGCCTGAGTACGATCAGATACATTTATTTTCTTAAATATATTAGATACATGATTCTTTACTGTTTTTTCACTGATATCTAAGGTATATGCTATTTCCTTATTAAAAAGGCCTTCAGCTATTAATTTAAGAACTTCAATTTCTCTTTTTGTTAATGAATCTTCATAGCTGTCTGCATTACTATTCTTTTCATCCATTTTCATCTTCAATAAATTTGTTAATTCAGGTTGAATGTATACTTCACCATTATAAACATTAAATATAGCTTTTTTTAAAACAGAAGAATCGGAATCCTTTAATACATACCCATCGACACCAATCTCTACTGCTCTCATTAAATACTCTACTTCGTTGTGTATCGTCAGTATAAGAACTTTCACCTTGATTTTCTTATCTCTAATATACTGGAGTACCTGTAAACCGTTCATATTAGGCATATTAATATCCAATAACAGAACATCTGTTTGTCTATCATCTAATAACTCAATACATTGCTTTCCATTATTTGCCTCAGTATTAACAATAATATCACCATCTAACTCAAGAAGCTGTTTAATTCCCTCCCTAACCATTGAATGATCATCTGCAATCATTACATTTATCGGTTTATTCATTTGTCTCCTCCTTCGTTTATTGAAATCGGAATAGTAACAGTAATTAAAGTTCCTTTTCCGTATTCTGACTTTATTTCTAAAGATCCTGATAATAGTGATATTCTTTCTTTCATAATAGATAAGCCAAAGCTGGATACCTTATCAGAACTATTGAATTTGTTAATATCAAACCCTATTCCATTATCTTTTATTGCTAAATTAATTCTATTTTCCTCATAATTTAAGTCTAAATAAATAAAAGTAGCATTCGCATGTTTTATAATATTATTACATGCTTCCTGTATAATACGGAAAATCGTTAATTTGAAAACTGGTAAAATATCATTAGGTTCATCGTTAGCCGTTACTTTAACATGTATATTATTTAGATTTGTAATCTTGTTTGCGTATCGTTGTATTGTTATTGTTAATCCTAAATCATCTAAAGTCATAGGTTTAAGATTATATATAATTCCTCTCATATCATTAATAATCATTTTTAATGTATTTGACATTACATTTAATTCTAGTTTTGCACGAATGGTATCAATATCAATTAATTTAACACAAAGTTCTGATTTATGTACTAAACTTGTTAAATTTTGAACTGTCGTATCATGCAGATCCCGTGCAATTCTTTGTCGTTCAACTTCCTGAGCTTCTAAAATACCTAGACCCTTTTCTTTAATCCTTTGTATATGCTCAGTAGTTTTACCCAACTCACTATTTTCTTCATTTTCGCTAAAAGAATCTAAATATCTGGATGCTGTTTTTAAACCAGATATTTTACACAAAAGCATTTGCTGTTCTTGTTCCAGTTCATTAATATGTATTTTTATTTTTTCAATCTCTTCTTCTATCTCTTTTGTAGAAAAAGCTTTTTTATACATTGGTGAAAACATTTCAAGATGATGATCTTTTGTTCGCTCAATATCTTTAACTTCCTGTTCTTTTTCCTGAAGCTTTATTACATTAATTTTAAAATCTTTTTTTACTAGATATAACTGTTCTTCAAAATCAACAGCTAAATCTCTCAATAAAAGGCTTGATGCTTTTATCTCATCATTTTTTTCTTCTTGATAGTCATGCTTTTCATATATATCTTCATTATTTTTTACTTCATGATTTATATCTTCTATATTTTCCGATTCTAAATTATTATCTTTCATATATACGTCCTTTCCTTATGAAGTTCTGATTAAAATCAGTCAAACGTATAATTTTATTATATAATATTACAAAAATAGAGATTTTTAAAGCATTATTTGTGTATATAGTATATATTACCTTCCACAGGGCCTTTTGACATTATATTCTTTGATTATCATATCCACTGTATTATAATTTAGATCATAATTTATAGCTTCAAAACCAATCTTTTTAAAGAAACCTTCTATTTCCTTTTTTGCTGTTAATGTTACTGTACTTATACCTGCAGTAAATGCTCTGTTTATTAGCATCTTTACAGTAAAATCACCATATTTTAAATTTCTATAATTATTTAACACTGCGATATGATCTATCTTACAAGAGTCTCCTTCATATACGATCCTACCGGTTGCTACTGGGATTTTCTTTTTTGTCATATCATTTGAGTTAATATTTGAAGCTTCTTCATATACTAAAACATGAATGGCCTCGTTATCCAAATCATCAAATTCAATATCTTCTGGTACGGCTAGTTCTTCAATAAATACTTTCCTTCTAATATTATATATTTCACTTAAATCATCACCATAAGAAAATAATTTTCCCTGTATCATACTAATCTACCCCTTTCTTTTATTAAAGTGGTTCTTTAGAAGGCTTTCCGGCACTTCTCGGATAATTCTTAGGAGTTACCCTTTCCTTCTTTAATACAATAAGTGTTCTTTCTATATCCGTTCCAGGAAGATTAAATTCTTCTACCTTCTCAAGTTTTGCTCCAAGTGTTTGGAATGCATTTTGTGAAGAATTCAATTCTTCCATAATCTGACCAGATTTATAAGATATAAAACATCCGCCTTTTTTAACAAAAGGAAGACAATATTCTGAAAGTGATGCTAATTTAGCTACTGCCCTGGATACGCATAAATCAAAATGTTCTCTGTATTTGATATCTTTTCCGTAGTCCTCTGCTCTACCATGTAGTGCTTTAATTTTCTTCAATCCTAGTTTATCAATAACTTCATTTAGAAAAATAATTCTTTTATTTAATGAATCTAATAAAAGAATATCCGTATCCGGAAATACAATTTTAAGTGGAATACCCGGAAGCCCAGCACCAGTTCCTAAATCCAATATTTTTTCATTTTTCGGTTGGTATACCTTTGTTAAGGACAGGCTATCAATAAAATGCTTTATTACAACTTCACTAAAATCAGTTATTGCTGTTAAATTCATAACCTTATTCTTTTCAATAAGAAATTCATAATAATCAACAAACTGCTGCTTTTGTATATCTGTTAATTCAATATTCAATTCACTCAAACATTTTTCAAATAAACTAAAATCGGGATAATTGCTAAATAACATAAACTACAGAGACCATACCTTTCCGATATTATATAACAAAATAATATCTGTACCGTATTAAGGTATATATTATATAAACCTTCATTATAAGATTCAAGAGGAGCGAGTGTGCATCCACCGGAGGCTTGTCTAATTCTCACCCAACATTTTCTTTATCTGTGGTACAGAGTAAATCATCGTGAGAAATTATTATGAAAACCTTCATAATAAGCGCCGAGCAAAACGAGTGTGCATCCGCCGGAGGCTTGTCAAATTCTCACGCAACGTTTTCTTTATCTGTGATATAGAGTAAATGAGCGTGAGAATTCGACACCCGAACCTTATATGTTACTATTTATTTTTATTAACATTATACTGTGATAAATAAACCAGTAATACGGATATGTCAGCGGGCGAAACACCCGAAATTCTTGATGCCTGTCCTATTGATATAGGACGAAATTTTTCAAGCTTTTGCCTAGCTTCAATTCTAAGACTTGGAACTGCCATATAATCAATATCGTCTGAGATACGTCTATTCTCAAGCTTCTTAAATTGATCTACCTGACGCAGCTGTCTTTTGATATATCCATCATATTTGATATTGATATTAACCTGCTCAATTACATCATCATCCAAAGGCTTTCTTTCTTTATCAATAGCCTCCAGTATTTCATAGTCAAGCTCCGGTCTACGAATTAGTTCTGCCAAAGTTGTAGCAGTATTCAGTTCAGAACTATTATACTTTATAAGAAGCTCCTGAACCTCTTTGTTGGCACCGATATTAGTTTTCTCTAGTCTTTGAATTTCACTATTAATTTTTTCTTTTTTATCAATTAATTTATGATAACGTTCTTCGTTAATCAGACCAATTTCATAACCCTTCTCAGTTAATCTTAGATCTGCATTATCCTGTCTTAATAGTAATCGGTATTCTGCTCTTGATGTCATCATACGGTATGGTTCATGTGTTTCCTTCGTTACAAGATCATCAATCAGCACACCAATATATGCCTGTGAACGATCCAGAATTAAAGGCTCTCTTCCTAATAGCTTCATAGATGCATTTATCCCTGCAACCAATCCTTGAGCTGCCGCTTCTTCATATCCTGAACTACCATTAAACTGGCCGCCTGCAAATAAACCATCCACTTTTTTAAATTCCAAAGAAGGTTTCAATTGCATTGGATTAATACAGTCATATTCAATTGCATATGCGTTTCTTACAATATTCGCATTTTCTAGACCTGGAACAGATCGATACATCTGATACTGAACATCCTCCGGTAATGAACTGGACATTCCTGCAATATACATTTCATTCGTATCATTGCCTTCCGGTTCAATAAATACCTGATGTCTTTCCTTATCAGCAAATTTAACTACTTTATCTTCAATAGATGGGCAGTATCTGGGTCCTGTTCCTTTGATATTTCCGGAATAGAGAGGAGATCTGTCAATATTTTCTCGAATAATTTTATGAGTCTTCTCATTAGTATAAGTCAACCAGCAGGAAACCTGCTCTTTTTGAATATCTTCCGACTTTGTTGTAAATGAGAATGGTACAACCTTCTCATCACCAAACTGTTCCTCCATTTTGCTAAAATCAATGGATCTTCTGTCTATTCTGGCAGGAGTTCCGGTTTTAAAACGATACATATCAATTCCAAGTGCAATCAGTGAATCTGTTAAATGAGTCGCAGATTGGAGACCATTCGGGCCTGTCTTATTAACTACATCACCATAGATGCATCTTGCGTTCAAATAGGTTCCAGTACATAAAATGACAGCTTTACAAGGATATATTGCACCTGAGTAAGTTTTTACACCAGTTATTTTATTATTTTCTGTAATAATTTCTGTTATTTCTCCCTGCTTAATTGTAAGATTAGGTGTATTTTCCAATACCTTTCTCATTGATTTTGAATATTCCTGTTTATCAGCTTGGGCACGTAGGGAATGCACTGCAGGTCCTTTTGAAACATTTAACATCTTTGACTGGATATAAGTTTTATCTATATTCTTTCCCATCTCTCCGCCAAGCGCATCAATTTCTCTTACCAGATGTCCTTTAGAGGTTCCCCCTACATTCGGATTACAGGGCATCATTGCAATACTTTCAACACTAACTGTGAATATTAAAGTATTTAGAGATAATCTTGCACAAGCCAAAGCTGCTTCACAACCTGCATGACCTGCACCTACGACTACAACGTCATATTCTTCATACACGTATGACATTATTATCCTCCATTCTACCGCTTATCGCGGAATAAACACGTATACAATAAAAATTATTTCCATGCAAATTCTTTTATAATATAAATTACTTTCCCATACAGAATTCTTTAAAAATCATATTAACCAGATCTTCTTCTACATTTTCCCCTATAATTCTTCCTAATGCCTCATATGCATTCATAAGATCTATCGAATAAAAGTCCTCTGGCATGTTATCTTCTATACTTGTCATAACTAGTTCCATACTATTAAGGGCTTCAATAAAAGCCTCTCTGTGTCTGTCATTCGTAATGTATATATCTTCATTAAAGGATAGTTCCCCTCCAAAGAAGATATCTCGAATTGTCTGTGAAAATTCATCTATTCCGGAATTTTCTTTTACAGATATATTAATAACCGGATGATTAGTTTTTCTTTTTATATCGTTCCATGTTACTTTTGAGTCCAAGTCTGACTTATTTAGTAATAATATTGCCTTTTTATCTTTAATCAGCTCTAAGATAGCTTCGTCATTTTCATCAATATTAGTAGAGGAATCTAGAACAAATACGATTAAATCTGCATCAGATGCAATCCGTAAAGCCTTGTCCACTCCCATTTTCTCGATAATATCTTTCGTATCACGGATACCGGCAGTATCAATTATATTAAGTATAATACCATCTATATTAATTGTTTCCTCCAGAGTGTCTCTAGTAGTTCCTGCGATGTCGGTAACAATGGCTCTTTCTTCACCAAGAAGAAGATTCATCAGGCTCGATTTGCCTGCATTCGGTTTTCCTATAATAACCGTCTTAATTCCTTCCTTAATTATCTTACCATTCTTAGATTCTTGAATCAATTGTTCAATCTGCTTACAATTTGTATTAATATGTTCACTCAATGCCTCACGAAAGCCATCCAGAGTGATATTCTCGGGATCATCGAGGGCTGCTTCAATATAAGCAATATCACGCAATATCTTTTCTCTTAAATCTTTTATAATTTTAAATTCATTTCCTCTTAATTGTTTTAATGAATTCTGTAACGCCAGCTCATTTTTAGCATGAATGATATCACAAACGGCTTCTGCTTGAGATAAATCAATTCTACCGTTTAAAAATGCTCTTTTTGTAAATTCTCCGGGTTCCGCTATTCTAGCTCCATGCTTTAAAACTATTTCTAGAATTCTTCTTGTTACAACAATTCCACCATGACAATTAATTTCTATTACATCTTCTCTTGTATAAGTCGAAGGTGCTTTCATTATAACAACCATAACTTCATCGATGATTTGTTCATTATCTATAATAAAGCCATAATGAATGGTATGGCTGTTTTCATTTGACAGAACTTTAGTTCCTGATTTGGATTTGTAAATCTTATCAATGATCCTGAAAGCATCACTACCGTTGATTCTTACAATACTAATTCCTGCATTGCTTAATCCGGTAGCAATTGCAGCTATAGTCTCTGTTTTCATGCCTTACCTCCATTTTAAAATATTTTATAAGTAATTAAGGAACTATATTGTCTTTGTAATTGTATAAATAGCAAATCACATTCTTCCGTTCCAACATATTATACATAAGTGTTTAAACACTACAATTTTGCTCCAAAATAGTATTTGTTGTGTTTACAATAAAATAATTTTTGATCTTCGTAATTACTTAATTATAATTTCATATTATTATAAATAAAAGTGTTATTTTTCGCCATGAATAAAAAGGTGTCTTAAAGTATGTAAACTTCAGACACCCCTTCTAATCATGTTATTTAGTCTTTAAACAGTTTCAACCGGTTGTTCTTCCTTCTTCATTTTACTTTCTTTATATTTCTCATAGTCTTTCTTATAATCAGAGCTGTAATTCTTGTTATAACCGCTCTTACTTACATTATAAGGCTTTTTGTAATTCTTATTAGTCGCACCGTTATTATAATCTTTTTTATATCCATTACCCGGTTTATTATTATTAAACCTAGTCTCCTTGAAAGATTTATTAATATTAATAACGACTCTTCTGTAAGGTTCTTCTCCTTCAGAATATGTTTCTATATACTTATCATTTTGTAATGCAGAATGGATAATTCTTCTCTCATAAGGGTTCATCGGTTCTAAAGATACTGGCTTTCTGGTTCTCTTTACCTTAAAAGCAATATTCTTTGCAAGATTCTCCAATGTTTCTTTTCTTCTCTCCCTATAGTTTTCAGTATCCAATTTAACTTTGATATAGTTTTCACTATTTTTATTAATTACAAGACTAACAAGATATTGAAGAGAATCTAGGGTTTGTCCTCTTTTACCGATTAATACACCCATCTCTTCTCCATTCATATTAATTTCAATTGTAGAATTATCCTGATCAAATTCTACATTAATATCAGCTTTAATACCCATTGCATGGAATACATTATCAAGGAACTTCTTTGCATTATATTCCAAAGTAACTTTAATTCTTGCTCTAATCTTAGCAGGTTTACCGAACATTCCTAAGAAGCCATTGGTTTCTTTTTCAATAATTTCATATTCGATATTATCTATTGT
>JAEWMT010000012.1 GCA_023393095.1 Bacillota bacterium | reverse complement strand
GTCCTTCACCTGTTCTGCTTGCGATGGTAAAGGTACAGAAGCCTTCACCGCCAAAGCCAAGTGCCGCATAAGAAGGTGCATTCTTTACAAAGATTGCAGTATCAATTGCTTTACCGTAACGGGTAAGATTATCTACATTCTTTGAATGCATATGTGCGGAATGACGATTGCCATGTTCAAGCCATACTGCCTTCTCAACTGCATCATCGAAGTCTTTTGCTCTAACAATACCAAGAATCGGCATCATCAGTTCTTCTGCGATCAGTGGATGTTCTTTTTCTCCTTCGAAGATGATGCAGCGTGTACTTTCCGGAGCGTTAATACCGATCATGGAAAGCAGTGTGATTGCATCCTTGCCGACACATTTACGGTTCAGCTTACCATCTTTTAATACAACTGCGGTCAGTGCGTCCTGTTCCTCTTTATTAATGATGTAGCTGCCATTTTCCTTCATATGGTAAACTAATTCATCAATAATCTTTTCGACTGCCACAACTTCCTTTTCAGCGATACATGGGAGATTGTTATCAAAGGTACATCCATTGATGATATCTTCAGCAGCTTTCTTAATGTCAGCGGTCTCATCCACAAGTACCGGAGGATTTCCTGCTCCTGCACCGATGCCTCTCTTTCCGGAAGAAAGTACGGTTGTTACTACTCCAGGACCGCCTGTTGCAACAAGAAGCGGAATATCTTTATGTTTTATCATGATATCGCTGGTCGCCATAGTAGGCTTCACAACGGATACTGCGATATTATTCGGTCCGCCAGCTTCGATCGAAGCTTCGTTAATAAGGCTTACTGCAAAATTAGATACCTTGATTGCTGCAGGATGAGGATTGAATACTACTGTATTGCCTCCTGCAATCATTCCGATGCTGTTACAAAGGATAGTTTCGCTGGGATTAGTACAAGGAGTAATCGCACCGATTACACCAAATGGTCCAAGCTCCACTAAGGTAAGTCCACGGTCTCCTGACCATATTCTTGTTGTAATATCTTCTGTTCCTGGTGTCTTTTCAGCAAGTAACTGATGTTTTAATGTTTTATGTCCAACATTACCCATACCGGTTTCATCCACACCCATTTGTGCAAAAAGTGCCGCATTTTCAATGGTTTTTCTGCGGATGTTGCTGATGATTTTCTCACGGCAATCCATGGATAACTTCTGTACGATTGCCTGTGCCTTCTTTGCTGCATTGATTGCTTCATTCATATCTTCGAAGATACCAAGTGCCTTTGTCTGTGTCTGATTTATCTCTGTTGTCTCTTGTAATTTAGTCAATACCTGCTTCACGATGTTTTGAAGCATTACTTCGTTCTCTATCACGTCAATACCTCCTCTAGCATATTCCTACCATACTCAGCAAGCTTTGTATCTTGTTCTTCAGTTCCACCGCTTACGCCAAGTGCGCCTATTAGTTTCCCTTTGAACATCAGCGGTTCGCCTCCGCCAAAGATGATTATTTTGCCTTGATTGGTAAATTGTAATCCATACAACTCCTGTCCAGGCTGACATAGCCCTTTGAGTGTTGTTGTGGACATCTTCAAAGCAGCGGAAGTATAAGCCTTACTGGTCGCTACATCAAAACTGGCAATATAGGCATCATCCATACAATGAATTGCGATCGGATGGGCCGCTTTATTATAAACTGCTATAATAACCGATATTCCCATTTCCTTTGCTTTCTTTTCGATTGTATTGATAAGTGCAACTGCTTCCTTCAATCCTAATTCTTTCCTGGACTCAGTACTTGTGTCTGATTGATATTCGTCTATCACATCCTCGATTAAAGATTCGAGAACCTGTTTCTGTGTACTTTGAAGTTTCTGCCCTACCTGTTTCAGCTGATCCTTTAGTCCGGGAGTATCTGCTTTTGACTGAATGTCACCAACATTACCTGTTATGTCCTTTAAGCTATGATAGATATCTGCCAGTCTTTTATTCGCTTTACTGCTCATAAACTGTATTCCTCTTTTCATAAGTAATCCCATTACTCGTAATTTCATTACTTATAATTTCAATACTCATAATTACATTACTCATAATTGCATTACTAGCAAATGTAACACTAGAATATCTATTACTTACCGGCAATCTGCTCATATCCGTTTAGAACTATTTTAAACCTAACTGTTCAATTACTTTTTTAGCAATGTCAGATACTAATGCATCATCGGAAGAGGATTTACAGGAGTCTGAATGACCCTGGCAGTTATGACAGCTTGTATTGCCACTATTAATTTTGCTGCAAAGGTCTGCCGGATGCTTGCCTGTCATACCAAACTGTCTACGGATTTCATATAATCTCTGAACCTGCGCATCTGATAATTCCTTCGGTCCGCCGATCTGCTTAGCAATAAATAATAACTGTGCATAGAACTCAACGGATTCCATCTTATGATAAGCAGCAAGAAGGGAGTCTGAATAAGTAAGTGCTCCGTGGTTCTCTAATAATACTGCATCATAATATTGAAGGTATTTGGATACTGCATCCGGAATCTCTTCTGTAGAAGGTGTGCCGTATTCAGCAATCGGAACACATCCAAGTGAAATAACTGCCTCAGGCATAATCGGCTGTGTTAACGGGATACCCGCAATTGCAAAACCTGTAGCGTACATCGGATGAGCATGAACTACGGACTGAACATCAGGTCTTTCCTTATATACTCTCATGTGCATCTTAATTTCGGATGATGGCTTAAATCCAGCGTTTGCCTGAATAACCTTTCCGTCCTTATCTACTTTACAGATGTAATCGGGTGTCATAAAGCCTTTACTAACACCTGTAGGTGTACATAAAAACTCATTATCATTCAGTTTTACAGATATGTTACCGTCATTTGCAGCAACCATACCTTTGTTGTAGATTCTTCTACCAATTTCGCATATTTCCTTTTTGATTTCGTATTCAGACTTCATAGAATATCCTCCTGTATGATGTGGTTTTGGTTGGTTTTTTATTGTTTGTCTTAATAATATCACCCAATACCACATTTGTCAACATTGAAATACTGTTTTCTTGTTGTTTTTATTTGTTTTTGTTGTGTTTAAATTTACAGTATAATCCCGTTCTTTATAGTACCGCTGATAAAAGTTAGTATTTTTCTTCTGGCGTCAAGGGGACAGGTCGAAGTTCCATTGTAGATTTTGTACTTAACAGAACAAAGAATGTGCGAGCACATTCTCCGCGCCCGAGCGGGTTACGTAGTAACATACTTCCTTACCGCGAGGTGCGCATCCTGCACGGAGTGCTTTTTATTTCATAGGACGCAAATTCCTATAAAATAAATAAAAGCCTTGGAAATTGATCCAAGGCCTTCATCACTATATTAATTTATTTTGATAATTCAATTTAAATAGAAAGCATCCTAATTATTATCATAAGGTTATTTACTATAAGTAAAAAACTCTCGTATATCCTTTGATATCTGATCCGGAATCTCCATAAACATTATATGAGCCCTATTCGGATATATTTTTAGATATGAATTTTTAATATTCTTTTTTAATAACGTCTCATACTCAATTAAAGCTAAATTATCAACGTCGCCCGATAATATCAAGACAGGAACATTAACTTTGCTAAGCTCCGATACATTATCATAAGCATGTGCAGCAAAGAGGTCTGACTTACAGGCAAGATCACTCGATAAATACTTACTTGCATTTTTCATAAATACATCTTTTACATATTGAGGTGTTAATGAGGTAAAGTTACTTTGAAATAATGGAGCAAAATCCAATGGAGCACTAGGATCAGCACCAGATAAATCAATAACCCATTTCGCAGAGCTATCAAGAAGGACAATGTTTTTTAAATCCTTTAATCCTTTTTCAGCAAGCTCTAATGCTATGCTTCCACCCATTGACCAACCCACTAAAGTAATATTATTGGTAATCTCATTCTTTTCTTTTAATATATCAATAAAATTGTATACTGACTCTGTATAATCAGCAATTGACATCTTAGGTGTTCCCTCTGATTTTCCATGTCCAGGTAAGTCAAATGTAATGCAATTGTAATCATTAAATTTTTCAGAAAGGAATTTCATTGATTCGCTATTAACCAGAGCTCCATGAATAAAAATAATAGTATCTTTATTTTTATTATTTCCTTTCCTTTCATAATAAATATTTTCTCCATTAACATTGATAAAGTTCTTAGTAATTTTGTCTTTATTATTAGATGCAGCACTTACCCCATTACTTGTACCAAAGCATAATGTACTGAGAATTATGACTGCAAGAGCTAATGATAGCTTTTTTCTTATGTTCATATTAATCCCTCCAAATTTAATTATATATACCTATTAATACTATCAACATCAGTCCTTTAAAAAATTGCTCTCCTCCTTCCGGTAATGTAATTCAAACCTTATAATAACTTTCTAGTCTGAATGCATTCATCTTTTAGCCCCTATTTAATTACCTTCATATATAAATATAGTCAATTTATATAAGATATCTAAATCGACATTAAATAGCTTAAAATTACATTTTTCTTAAAATTAATTTAAATATTATCACTATTATATAAAAGTAATGATATAATATAAAGATAAGTTATATTATATTAATACTAATTTTATGTTTTAAAGCAAAAGTCAAAACAAAGGATTTAAACAAAGATTTAAAACAAAGGAGTAACTGTAATGGATAATGCTATTACTGAATTAATTGAAGTGTTAACAGAATCAACAAGAGTTCCTGCCTTCTATATAAATTCGAATAACACTGCATCCCCAGTAATCATAAAAGGCATTGATTTTGCTCAGGTAGCCAAATATCTGGATTTTATTGAGATATTAAACTTTCTGGAAAAAATGTTTGAAAGAAATAATATCAATACAAATACTTACCATACTTATTATACCTATAACTCCTTTGCCTATAATATTGTTTTTAGGGGAGTAGAGAATAAATTAAAAGGGGCTGTCATTTCCGGACCTATTTTAATAAATCCACCTGACAAAAAGCTATTAAAGCAATTTCTTATAAGTAAAAACTTGACTCCAAACGAAAAAAATCAATTAATCAGTACTTTTGAAAGCTTAACCATAGCATCTATGAAACGTATTGACCATTTAGGCCGACTTCTGTATTTTGTGAGCAGGAATGATGAAAAAGTGAGCTTATCTTCGATTTCTCAAGAAATACACAACAATCAAAATATGTACAAAAAATTAATTAACCGTGCATTCGAAGATACATATTTTTATACAGAAAGTGATGATGATTATATAGTAAACTTTAAACTTCTTGTAAGTATAAAAAAAGAAATAGCCCATGGAAATGCAGACCGCATTAATGAAATTGTTTATAAATACATAAAACTATTCACAGATACTGATACTGTAAAAAACAATTGTAGTAAATTAAAAAATAAATGTATCGTAATATGTTCCTCTTCTTGTATTTACGCATTACAGGAAAATGCTCTATATAATCGCGTGATACCTATTTTAAAAAATTTTATAACGAAACTGGAAACACAAAGTTCATCCGATGAAATCATAAGCCATATGATCACCACAATACAAAACTTTGCATATGAAGTATCAGCAAATGCAAAAGATAATTACTCTCTGCATGTAAACCAAATTATCCAATATCTAAAAAATCACTTTGCAGAAAAAATCACTTTAAACCAGCTCTCGAAATACTTTAATTTAAGTCCTGTATATATATCAAGTCTTATAAATAAAGAAACAAAAATATCTTTAACAGATCATATTAACAAAATACGTATTGATGAGAGTAAGAAGCTTCTTATCTATACAAATAAATCTATGTATGATATTGCATATGAGGTTGGGTTCCTTTATCAGAACCATTTTAATTCCATATTTAAAAAGCTTGTTGGCATAACCCCTTTAGAATTCCGCCGAGTTAACAGCAAAAATAATTATATATCAGAATGAGTTTTGAATATTTAGATGCTTAGTTATGTTAACTTAAAAAAAGGTATGTCAAAAAATTATTCTGACACACCATTTTCAATATATCGTTATTTTGAAGATACCCCTGTAATATCAAATACTACAGACACTGATTCCTCTATTCTTCCTTTCGTCTGATCATATCAAAGACCTCCAGCTCAATACCAAAATCCACATAAATCCGCTGCTGGGGGTGGGGACAGCTTTCCATATCGTTCCCCTGATCATCGGTAATTCTTTTTATTGTTGTTTTTATCATATCCTTGTATGGTCTGATGATTTCAACCGTATCTCCAACACAAAATTTATTTTTCTGTTCCAGTTCATAAAGGCCTTCCTTTTTACCGGAAATGGTTCCTAGATACGTATAAGCCTTTTCATAAGTATTGTGATCATAAATCTGTTCCTCATGGGTTGGTTTATGAAAAAAGAATCCTGTGGTAAATTGGCGGTTCACACCTTTGCGGACTTCCTCCATATAACAAGCCTTATTCGCCTCATACTTTGCTGGATCCTCAAAATAATCATCAATCGCCCTGCGGTAGGTGCTTGCTACCGTTGCTACATAAAGGGCAGTCTTCATCCTGCCTTCTACCTTAAAGCTGTTAATTCCCGCCTTCACAAGCTCCGGTATATATTCTATCATACAAAGATCCTTAGAATTAAAAATATAAGTTCCTCTTTCATTTTCTTCCAGCGGAAGGTATTCACCCGGTCGTGTCTCCTCCACAATATGATATCTCCATCTGCAGGAATGAGTGCAAGCCCCCAGATTAGCATCCCTTCCTGTAAAATAATTACTTAGAAGGCATCTTCCGGAATAGGCGATGCACATAGCCCCATGAATAAAGGTCTCGATTTCCATCGTTTCGGGAATATTCGCTCTTAGTTCAACAAGTTCCTTCAGCGATAACTCCCTAGCTGATACGACTCTTGTTGCTCCCAGCTTATGCCAAAAACGGTAAGATTCATAATTCGTATTATTTGCTTGTGTACTAATATGAACATCTATTCCAGGCGCTTCCTCCAAAGCGATACTAAATACTCCGGGATCAGAAATAATAAGGGCATCCGGACAATCCTCCCCGAATGCTTTTAATTCCCTGAAATACTGTCTGATACCGGCTAGATCCTGATTGTGTGCCGTAATATTCGCGGTTACATAAACCTTTTTATTATGATTATGGGCAAAATGAATTCCTTCCTTCATATCCTCCATCGAGAAGTTCTTTGCCTTTGCACGAAGTCCATACATATCGCCGCCTATATAGACTGCATCCGCTCCATAGATTACTGCTGTTTTCAGTGTTTCCAAATTACCTCCCGGTATTAAAAGCTCCGGTTTCTTTATTCCCTCTATCATAAGTTACACATCCTATCACGATTCAGTTTACTAGTATCTTCATATATAATTATAATAAAATAGTAAAATAGATTAAATAAATTCACTCTCTTTTATGATCTATATTATTAAATATAACATTTCATTAATCTGTTGTAATAATTCAGCAGGTATTATCCTAGATGATTTCCTAATAACACAGATATCAATTAAAAGTGGTATTACTTCCTATAACTTATAGCCACTCCGTCACCCACCGGAAGAATCACTGTCTCCAATTCGTCCATATGAGTAATGGTATATAGATACTCTCTCATTCTGGAGTGTATCGTTCGATCCCTTCTTGTAATACTGTATCTTGAATTTGTAACCGTACCATCCTGCAAAACATTATCGGTAACCAGAATGCCTCTTTCTGAACTTAGCTTCATTAATTCAGGTAAAAAGCTCATATACTGAGCCTTAGCCGCATCCAAGAAGATAAAATCAAACCCTGCTCTTTCTCCCACAAGATTCTTTAATTCGTCAAGCGCCTCCCCTTTTCGCAGAGTAATCTTATCCCTGTGTAAAAAGCGATCACTGGATAAATTCTTCTCTGCTACTACCAGTCGCATCGGCACCTTCTCGATTGTTGTTATCAAACAGTTAGGCTTTGAATATTCACTCATAAAGAGGGCGGAAAAGCCAACGGCTGTTCCGACCTCCAGAATACGTTCAGGTTGTTGTATTGTAAGCAGGAATTTTAATAATCCTTGGGTTTCTTTCTTAATAATAGGTACATGATTTTCCAAAGCTTCATTTTCTAATGCTAGAAGCTCCGGTGTCAACTCTATTTGTAAGGAGTTGATATAGGCAGTAATTCTCTCGTCCACGATCATGATAAAAAAACCTTTCGTATATTAGGTTATTGGGTGTTTGTCCCCGAAGTTGTATCCGAACTGTTACCTGTATCAGAGTCATCCTTCTGATCGGTCGATGCAGAAGAATCTGTAATCTTTTTTAAGATTTCATCCATAGTCATTGAGGTATTAAGTTTATAAGTTCCAGGCAAAATTACTGATTTCTGAAGCTTAGTCTTTAAATAAAATGCATACTTATTCTCAATTAACAAACCACCCTCTAACTTGGCTGCAAGATCCATGGTCGGTTCGTCCTTCTGTATTGTAAAACTAACATTCGTTCCAGGTGCAGCTTCCATCCTAACCGGGCCATAAAGCTGGTAAGTGAAATCAAATGCCATCTTACTAGCGCTAATTATCAGAATAATTAACACAATATAGAAAAATATATTAAGAAGCAATCTTAAGACAAAGCTAGTTATTTTCAATGTTAATTTAACCGATGTGGAATTCGATGCCATACTATGCCCTCTCATTCTATTGTTATGAAGAATTCCTGTAATCTCCATTAATAATTCTTTGTTGAATAGTTATTACCGGAAGTAAAATCGATTCATATTATCAATATACCGCCCTTTATTAATGTTTCACCAATCTTACACTTCCATAATAATCGGCAGTATCATCGGATTTCTCTTGGTCTTCTTCCAGATGTAATCGCTGAGGGAATCCTTGATTTCTGTTTTCATCTTTCCCCAGTCAGCATTATTCTTACTCAGACATTTATCCAACGCTTTCTCAACAATTTCACGAGCTTCTTCCATAAGATTCTCTGATTCCCTTACATAGACAAAGCCACGTGATACGATATCCGGTCCCGAAAGCACTTGATTACTGTACTTTTCGAGTGAAATAACAACTATGATCAAACCGTTTTCTGAAAGTAGTTGCCTGTCACGAAGAACGATATTACCAACATCACCAACACCAAGTCCATCAACCAGAATACCCTGTGCTTGTACCTCACCGGTTATTGCTGCCTTCTCTTGTGATAGGGTCAGTACATCACCAGAGGAAAGGATAAATGTATTTTCCTTCGGAATGCCGAGTGACTGAGCCAATTCCGCATGTCTGATCAAATGCCTGTACTCACCATGCATCGGTACAGCATATTTCGGTTTTGTCAGGGTATAGATTAATTTGATTTCTTCCTGGCAGGCATGACCTGATACATGGGTATCCTGATAAATCACCTTCGCGCCCTTCATGGAAAGATCATTAATTACCTTGGATACGGCTTTCTCGTTGCCTGGAATCGGAGTTGAGCTTAAGATCACAACATCTCCCGGCTTAATAGTAACCTTCTTATGAATGGATGCTGCCATTCGAGGTAACGCTGCCATCGATTCTCCCTGACTTCCAGTCGTAATAAGCACTAGCTGTTCATCCGAATAATTCTTCATTTGTTCTATATCAATCAACATATTGTCTGCCATTTTAATATATCCAAGTTCCGTTGCAGTAGTAATAATATTTACCATGCTCCGTCCCTCAATGACTATTTTCCTGCCGTATTTGGTTGCCGAATTAATAATCTGCTGTACCCTGTCTACATTAGATGCAAAGGTTGCTACGATTATTCTCTGCTTTGCATAATCTGCAAAGATGTTATCAAAGGTCTTACCAACCGTACTTTCCGACATGGTATAACCAGGTCGCTCCACATTGGTACTATCACATAATAATGCAAGTACACCCTTCTTACCTATTTCACCAATTCTCTGAAGGTCAATTGGTTGCCCAAAAACAGGGGTGTAATCCACTTTAAAGTCACCTGTATGGAATATAATACCTGCCGGTGTAAAAATAGCAAGTGCCGAAGAATCTGCAATACTATGGTTTGTCCTGATAAATTCAATTCGAAAGCATCCAAGATTAATGGATTGTCCATATTTGATTACTTTGCGCTTGGTACTTTTTAACAAATTATGTTCCTTAAGTTTGTTTTCTATAATAGCAGTCGTTAGCTTGGTTGCATAGATCGGTACATTAACTTCTTTCAATACGTATGGCAGCGAACCGATATGATCCTCATGTCCATGGGTAATAACAAAGCCCTTCACCTTGTCAATATTTTCTTTCAGATAAGTAACGTCAGGTATTACAAGATCAATTCCAAGCATTTCATCCGCAGGAAATGATAAACCGCAGTCAATTACTATAATGCTTTCCTCATATTCAATTGCCGTTATGTTCATACCAATCTGTTCCAACCCGCCAAGGGGGATTATCTTTACACCATTAAAATCATTTAATTTATTGTTTTTTGCAGTTACTTTCGGGTCTGCTGCCCTTGTTATTATTCTTTCTTTCAAATAATTGCACCTCCAATGGTTTTATGTATTAATTTTATCCATTAACTAAGTGCATTCGATATGATAAATTACACAATATGAACCAGTAAGCTAATAAGGAAAAGAACAGATTTATCCGTATTCTATCCATTTCATTGGCACACTATATTCATTTGCTGCTAATAAGACTCAATAGATTATTTCTCTCTGCATTTTTTGCAATGACCGTATAATTTTACTTCATGATCAACCACTTCAAACCCCATCGTATCCATAATCCTATGTTCTAATTCATCCAATAGATCATCCTGAAACGCGTAAATACTACCGCAGTTCAAACATATTAAATGATGATGATGGTGCTGGAAAGTATCTTCTTTGCTCTTCTTGCATATCTCATACCTTACGTATCCATCATCCAAATTCAATTTATCTATTAGACCTAATTCTGATAGCACTTGAATTGTCCGGTAAACAGTTGCTATTCCGATGTCAGAATATTTCTTTTTGACATAATCATATATCTCCTCCGCTGTCAAATGCTTTCCCGGTCTGCTGCTTAAAACATCAAGAATCGCCACTCTTTGTGTGGTTACTTTAAGACCGTTCTGCTTTAGCAGACTCTTGAACTGATCCTGATTTTCAGGCATATCATCACCTATTTTCATCTAATCATATCTATGCATTTAATATAATTCAATATCATTTAAAATTAATTTAATTCAATATCATCTAATAATTCTTTGAAGATTCCGACAACCAGCTCCAGTTCCTTGTCATCCTCAACAATATCGTATATTGCTTCTGAGTCTGTTTCTCTTGATATATCTTTAAGAACGAGTGCTTGTTCTTCCTCATCCTGTAATGTACTGACTAAAAGATAATCGTTTCCACCTAATCGCGTTTGTTCCAGAACTTCAAAAACAACCTCTTCACCTTCATCTGTGGTAAACGTAATTTCATCCGGCTTATTACTCATAATAATCTCCATTCTGCCAAAATACCACGAGTTTGGGTATCGGCACAATATTTGTAAGTAAATGATGATTGGTATATTTATTTTATGAAAAGTGAATTAATTACTATCCGACTCTTCCTTCTTCTCAAAGCTTAGTTTATCAAGATAGCCCTGCAGTATCAAAACAGCAGCAAGCTTATCAACTACTTTTGCCTTTTCCTCATAGTTCATTCTGGTTTGAGATAATACCTGATGTGCAGCTACCGTAGTCAGCCGCTCATCCCAAAGTATAATCTCTAACCCAGTTCTTATCTTAAGCTTTTCGGCAAATTCCTCAGATTTTATTGCTCGTTCTCCAATGGAATTATTTAAATGCTTCGGATAACCTACAACAATCCGTTCAATCTCATATTCTTTAATGAGCTCTTCAATCCTTGCCAGAGTCTGCCGTAACTTGTTCTCCTGTTTGCGGTGAATTACCTCGACTCCCTGTGCAGTTAATAACAATGCATCACTGACAGCTACTCCGACAGTAACAGACCCATAATCTAAGCCCATAATTCTCTTCATACAAATCTCCTGTCCCTATCTAGTGATCCCTGAATTACTATCCTTATCAATATAAAAGCGCAGCAATTCTTCTACAATCTCATCACGTTCTACTTTCATAATAAGGCTTCTGGCACCCTTATGACTTGTTATGTAGATCGGGTCTCCAGACATTACATATCCAACAATCTGACTTAACGGATTATATCCCTTCTCAGTTAAAGCCGCGTAAACTGTTCGAATAACATCACCTACAATAATCTCTTTATCTTTATGAACTTTAAAATATTGTGTATTATTTATATTCTGCATTGTATCACTTCCTCTTTCATTAAAATTAAATGTCCACAGCGACTTATGAACTTACCGATCATTTATTAATTAATATATTAATATATTTAGGTAAAAAATTCAATGAATTATTTCACAAAGCAGAATTTCTTCTGTTAAATTATTACATACCGTTACATCCATCATCTGATTTGACAAATCTTTATCACACAGAACAGCCAATTTAAGGTATCTTTCATTATGTCCTACCTGATAAATTTTATCCTGGATGATCAGTTCTTCTTCAAAAAGTACTTTCTCAATTCTACCCAGAAAACATGCATTATATTCCTTTGCCATCTTTCCTGATAGATGTATTAGCTCATTGCTTCTTATGGTTTTTATCTCTTCCGCTATCTGATCAGACATCTCTGCCGCTTTTGTTCCCGCACGCTTTGAGTATTTGAATACATGAATATGGGAGAAGCCCACCTTTTTAACAAAGCTAAGGGTCTCATGAAACTCCTCTGTCGTCTCTCCTGGAAATCCCACAATAATATCCGTAGTGAAAGAGGGAAGTTCAAATGAATTCTTAATCATTAAAACTCGTTCATAGTATTCTTCCGTATTATATTTACGGTTCATCCTCTTGAGAACCTCATCACTGCCGCTTTGCAGGGATAGATGAAAATGAGGGCAGAACTGTTTTACTTTAACGATTACTTCAAGAAATTCCTTCGTAATAATTCTAGGTTCCAGAGATCCCAGCCTAATCCGTTCGATCCCTTTTATCTTACCAATCTTGGTGATTAAATCTGCGAGAAGAGTAATCTGTGGCATACTTTCATCCAGACTCGATTGATTATCCATTGGGAGCTCTTCCGAATGGCTCTCTTTTGTCTGTCTGCTAATAAAATCAGTTCCGTAAGAAGAAATGTGTATTCCAGTTAATACAATCTCCTTATAACCCTTATCTGCGAGACTCCTTACTTCTTCGAGAATTTCTTCTTCCTTTCTGCTTCTTACCCTACCCCTAACATAAGGAATGATGCAGTAGGAACAAAAACGATTACAGCCATCCTGTATTTTAATAAAGGCTCTGGTTTTCTCCATTGTTGTATTAATATTTAGCTCTTCGTAATACTTTTCCTCGTTAATATTTATCACAAGTTCTTTTTTATTATCAGCTGATCTGCAATCTTCTACCATCTTAACAATATCTGATTTTTTGTTATTTCCTATCACAAGATCCACTGCATGATCCTCAAGAAGAACCTCTTGTGATGCCTGAACATAGCATCCCACTGCCGCTATGATTGCCTTTGGATTTCTTTTTTTTGCCTGGTGCAGCATCTGACGTGATTTACGGTCAGCGATATTGGTAACTGTACAGGTATTTACGACATATACATCAGCAATATCTTTAAAATCCACTATTTCATATCCCGCTGTCTCAAACATCCCACGCATTGCCTCGGTCTCATAGGAATTCACTTTACATCCAAGGCTTAAAAATGCTGCTGTCTTCTTCATGTATCTCATTATCCTTTCAAAAAAGTATTCATAAAATTATTTCCAATGCATATGTATTATTAATATTATAGTCTGGTAAATTGCGGTATTAAATTATAACAGATTACTTTTCGCCACCTATATAACTTTTCCTGTTTTTTTTATGAACTTTGTATATTGACTTTTTTTTTACTAAATTATAGTATATACATATATAATAAAGGAGGTAAAGGGTATGAAAACAGTTAAAATATCATTGAATTCAATTGATAAGGTAAAAGCTTTTGTAAATGACGTTACTAAATTTGATTCTGATTTTGACTTAGTTTCCGGTAGATACGTAATAGATGCAAAATCAATCATGGGTATTTTCAGTCTTGATCTTTCCAAAGTTATTGATTTAAACATTCATAGTGAGGAAAATATGGAAAGCATCCTCGCAGTATTAAAACCTTATATCGTTGACTAATGAGATTTATTAAGGGGTTGCCACATGTGGCAACCTTCTTTTTTTGTTCTATATTTATGGGTTTTCCTTAATTAATCACATTAAAGTATCAACGAAATTCACTAGCCGATCGGAATCACTTCTACCGTATTTAATGCTACTTCCATTAACTCATTGATTTTCTCGTCCAGCTTCTTCTCTGACCTTTTAATCACTTTAATACTTGGCTTGGTAACTGGATGTTTTGCCACAAAGATGGTACAGCAGTCCTCAAAAGGCTGGATAGAGGTCTCAAAGGTATCAATCTTCTCAGCGATTTCACAGATATCCTTTTTGTCAAATGCTATCAAAGGACGATAGACCGGCATACTACAAACTTCATTGGTTGCTGCAAGGCTGTACATGGTCTGACTCGCTACCTGACCGATACTTTCACCCGTAACCAGACCAAGACACCCCTCCTGCTCTGCAAGATGTTCTGCTATCTTCATCATATATCTCCTCATAATAATTGTTAATTCTTCATGAGGACACTGGTCATAGATATATAATTGTATATCAGTAAAATTAACTACAAAAAGCTTGAGCTTTCCGGTATATTTTGATATCTTCTGTGCCAAATCCACTACCTTTTGCTTTGCTCTATCACTGGTGTATGGTGGTGCATGAAAATAAGTTGCTGCAAGGGATACTCCTCTTTTTGAAATCATATAACCTGCAACAGGACTGTCAATACCGCCAGAAAGAAGCAGCATGGCGCTGCCGTTGCAACCGACCGGCATGCCACCTAGTCCCGGAATAATAATCGAATAAACGTAGCATTTTGTACGAACTTCCACGGTAAATCTGACAGAAGGGTTATGAACATCCACCTTCATTTCAGGAAATCTTTTTAACAGATAAGCACCCATTTCAATACAGATCTCGGGCGAAGTATATTTATAATTCTTATCAGCTCGCTTTGCTTCCACCTTAAAGGTAATCCCACGGTCCGGATACATCGCTTCCACATAATCCCCTACCCCCTTGGTAAGCTCGTCCCATTCGGAGCTTTCGATTACTGCAACCGGGCAGATGGAGGAGATACCAAATACTTTGATCAGTGCGGATACCGTCTCTTCATAATCATATTCCTCCGGACATTCTACAAATATTCTTCCCTGTTCCTTGCTTACATTATATTCACCAAGCGGAGTAAGTGAATCCTTGATACGGTCTCTTAAGGCATTTTCGAAAATATATCGATTGTTTCCCTTAAGTCCTATTTCTGCATACTTTATTAAAAATGCTTTAAACATATTATCCTCCATTATTTGCTTTTGTAATGCAATACTATTTCTTTCTTGTATATCTACGAAGTACCGGTAGTAATTCCTTAAGCTGCTCCAAAGTATAATCAATCTCTTCCTCTGTCGTATACTCGGACATGGAAAAACGCAATGTTGATTCCAATAATTCCTTCGGAAGCCCAATTGCCGTTAATGCAACGCTTGGAGTCGGATGGTGTGAACTACATGCAGAACCGGCAGATACATAAACTCCTTTATCTTCCAAGGCATGTAATAGCACTTCACTGCGGACACCTGAGAAGCTTACATTCATGATATGGGGGGCGGTTTTTAAAAGCTGTTCCATTTCAAAGGTATCCGTACACTCCATGGGAAGTCCGTTCACAGTAACTCCCTCCAGCTTGCTTATACCTCTCAGAAACCGCTGCTTTAACAGATACATTTTGGATATCTTTGTTTCAAAATCAGTATATAATTCTGTGACAGCCTGTCCCAGTCCTGCGATTGCCGGAACATTCTCCGTTCCCGAGCGCAACCCTCGCTGATGCCCACCACCGAAAATAGTCGGATTTATCTTAACATCACTGCTAACATATAAAGCCCCGATTCCTTTTGGACCATGGATTTTATGACCGCTGAAGGATAATAAATCAATTCCCATTCTCTTTGGAAAGATCCGATACTTACCAAAGGCCTGTACCGCATCCACATGAAAAATCAGATCTTTCTTTCTTTTTTTCATTTCAGAGGAAAGCTCTGCAATATCCTGCACCGATCCGATTTCATTATTCACATACATTACTGAAACCATTAAGGTATTATCTTTGATCATTTCATAAAGTTTTTCCTTAATCAGCTTACCTGAAGCATCCACTGGAGCAAAGCTGACCTCAAAGCCATTCTCCTCCAGATATACTACAGTCTGATGCACGGAAGGATGTTCAATTCTGGTTGTTATGATATGGTTTGCCCTACGTTTGTTTGCTAATGCCGTACCAATCAAAGCAAGGTTATTTGCTTCAGTGCCTCCGGAGGTAAAAATAATCTCCTTTGGTTCCACCTTAAGATTGCCTGCGATAATTGATGCAGCATCTTTCATATATTGTTCGGCTTTTATACCGATGCGGTGCATGGAAGAGGGATTTCCATAATCCTCATATAAAACCTTAGCTACAAGATCTCTGACCTCTTTCGTTGCCTTCGTTGTTGCCGAATTATCCAAATATACTTCCATTTTTTGTCTCCATTCCATCATTATGACGGCGTAATTAGTGTATTCTATTAATTAGTTATTCTTCTGATGATTATATACCGTTCTATTCTTCTCAAGGAATTTTAAAATCGGATATGGATCGACACTCATCTCTTCATGATCCAGATTTACATAAATACCAAGATGCAGATGAACAGCAAATTGGCCGGTTGTACCCTCTTTACCATAACCGCTGTCTCCCATGAAGCCAAGAAGCTGTCCGGCTATTACAGTATCCCCTTCCTTAAGTTCCTGTGCATAGGAAGCCAAATGTGCATAATAAAAGTATCCACCAGAAGGTGCCCGAATACCGATCCGATATCCACCCTGCTCCAGCCACCCCATCTTCTCTACCGTTCCATCCGTAATACTAAGTACCGGAAAGAACCCCCTTTTATTATTCGAGGCCATCAAATCCGTACCTTCATGTTTCCGGTCGCCACCATATGTCCTTGGCTGGTACCAAGAATCCACATAGGATATGTCGACGTGGTTATCCAAAACACGGGGCACAGGGAAATACTTCAGATCGTTCAGTATCTCATAGTAATAACCATAGAGCTTCTGAAATTGCTTTGTCTTTGCCATATTGCTAATTCCCTTTTTCACCATCTTATCTTCTAGCAACCCGGTATCTTTAAGATCAAGATAAGATAACATCATACTGTAAGTAAGACATCCAGTCATATTTACATAAGTATTATTACGTAAATCAGGAAACTCCCTTCGTAACCGATTTGCTTGTAGTTCGGCCTTATTCAATGTATCCTCTCCAAGCTTAAGATTACGAAAAGCTTCATAATCAATTTCCTTCGTTACAGCCTTCTTAAGATAAAGCCCGTTCTGAAGTACTTTTAGTTCATAGGAGGTTATAAATACAGTAATTGAAAGCAAAAAAAGAATAAACAGATATTCTCTGAGCAATAAATGTTTCGTATATTTCATTATACCCCACTCTCAATCCTTTATTATTCCCGTATTCTTGCTTTCTATCATTATCCCACAGTAAAATCTACAGGTTAATATCACCAAGAATCTGGACAAATAATTATATGGTAAGATTAGATATAATATAACAAAACTTCATGCCATAGCAGCATCAAAATGAATAAACATATCTGCGGCATGAAGTTTTATTACGAACTATACATTTATATTTCCTGTGCCTGCCTAATTGGACGAGGAAGCTTTCGTACCTGCTGTAAGTCCTGTAGAGGTCTGTGTTGCTTTCGCTTGATCACTGAATATAAATTCATGAAGTATTTTGATATTTGCATCAAGATCCGGTATTAAAACTGACATACCACGCACTTTTATATTATCTTTAAAGGTATTATCCGCCGGAATTCTAAGCTGCTGGATATCCTTGGTATTCATGCCCATATCCACATAGGAATTAAGCATTAATTCAAAGCACTTATTATCAATATCTGTGGTTATCAAATGAACGTATTTTAACATCAGGGAAAGTAGTTCTGCTTTACCCTTGGATCTGCACTTTTCATAAATTGCATTTAAAACAATTCTGTGTCTGTCGGTACGTCCGTAATCATTATTCTGGCCTGTGATCGTTGATGTCTTACGTACACGTACATAACCCATGACCTGATTTCCATTCAGTAGCTGTTTTCCTGCTTTCACATTACGGTATTTCTTATTTGATATATAATTCTTTGCATTCAGATAATCTGCCTCATTTTGTTTTAAGGTAATTTCCAGACCGCCAAGATCATCCACAATTTTTTGGAAATCTTCAAAATTAACCATAACACATCCATCCAGTCTGATATCAAAATTCAGTGCTATTGTCTCATAAAGCAGATCCAGTCCGCCCTTTTCATAGGCAGTATTTAATTTATTATCATTGTAACCAGGTATCTGTACATACAAATCTCTCATTAAGGAGGTCAACTTAACCGTCTTATCATTGGTATTAAGGGTTGCAATAACAATACTGTCCGTACGTCCCCTTTTATCGCCATAAATATTTTCTTCACCGAGTAACAGAACATTATATACCCCATCCACATGCATTCCTGCTCCCGGGTGCTCTGGCCATTTAATAGTATTCGGATCTACTTCCGGAGCATCTGATTCTTTATCTGCATCATCGATATGATCCACATCAGCAACAACATCCGTTGAATCATCAAATTTGTTGGTCATGTTGTCCCATACAATACCCCCAATATTGACGCCAAATCTCATAAGAATTTTGTTGCCAGGTTTCGTAAATCCTAAGAAAAGTCCAAAACCAACTATACATATCAACGTTATCACAATACAACTTTGAATTTTAAATCGCCGTTTTTTCTTTTTCAACTTAGCGAGCCGAACGGAATCCTGATCTATCTCATCACTAATCTGCTTAGCAAGGGAAGAATTAATGTCGGTTAATTGATCATCAATGCCTTCATTTTCATCGTCTGATTGTTGTTCAATACCAACGGATGCATTATAATCTGCAGGCTTATTATCTTCCGTTTCATTTGATAAATGGGCATCATATATCTCATTCATCTTATTGTCCGGCTCAGCTTCCTGTAATGAACCTTGCTCGATTTTTTCTTCCTGTATCTCTTCAGGCTTGATTTCCAGCTTTGTTTCGGATTCTTGAACAATATCTTCCTTTCGTTGCTGGGTTCCCTTTTTAAGTTCAGGATTTAATTCATTATTTAATTCAGTATTTGATTCCGATATTGAATCCGAATTTAATTCATTATTTAGTTTAGTTTCTTGAGTACTTGTATCCCCCAGGACTTTCTCAATGTTTTTATAAAAGTTCTCATTGAAATCAGGGTCATTGTCGATATCAAATTTTGAATTTTTATTACCATTATCCATCTTATCTTCTCTCCTAATTTTAAGCTTATGGTAAAGCTTTACCGTTATTTATATGAAGCATGTAAATGTATGCTATTATGACCCTATTCTTTCCCCAATTACTTTCTCAAGAAACTGATATACGCGTATTGTAGATGAAATGCTGATTTTTTCCTCTATAGTATGAACTGAAGTAATATCCGGTCCAATTGATACAATGTCAAGACCCGGTAATTTTTCATGAATCAAACCACATTCAAGGCCTGCATGGATTGCTTGGACAATCATGTCCTTACCATACAACTCCCTGTATATTTTCTGACAATGATCTCGGAGTGGAGAATTCTTCTGAAATTCCCATGAAGGGTACTGTGCCCGCACTACATAATCTCCGCCTAAAAACCCTGTCATATAATCTAATTTGCTGCTGATGAAATTCTTCGAGCTGGTTTTGGAGCTTCGAACCGAGGTATAAAACTCCACCCTATCCTCTAGGGTTTTAAAAATACCCATGTTCAAGGATGTCTCCACCAAACCCTCAATATCAGAACTCATTACCTGAACCCCATTCGGTAATTGAATTAGAAGGAATAACATTTTCTCAAAGGAAACCGGGTGAAGTACTTCATAGGTATCTTCCCCCATATCCTCAAGCGTTATCTCTAGATTTGGTTCACTGGTGGATAATTCCTGTTGATATCTTGTGCCAATCTCAGTAATATTTTTATTAAGAGTTTCATACAACTGTATTAAGTTTTCAGAACCCTCCGATGTGATTAAAAGTTCTGCACTAGCTTCCCGCGGAATAACATTATCCTTAAATCCTCCCTGCATACTAATCAGTCCAAAAGGAAGTTGTTCTCTTAAGTCAAATAGAAGCCGTCCTAAAAGCTTTGTAGCATTTGATCTATTTTTATCAATATCCATGCCGGAATGACCACCCTTAAGGCCTCCAATACATATTTTAACTTTTTTACCATTCCCGGACACACGCTTAATCGGAAGTGTACTGGTTCCGGTCAGTCCGCCGGCACAGCTGCATAAGAGATATCCCTCTTCCTCTGAATCCAGATTAATTAAATATTTTCCCTGTAAATGAGAAAGCTCAAGAGCTTTCGCTCCATTCATACCTACTTCCTCATCCGAAGTTATGATTGCTTCAAGTCTTGGATGCTTAAGGTTTTCATCCGTAAATAATGCCATAATATAAGCAACGGCAATACCATTGTCTGCACCTAATGTGGTATCCTGTGCATGAAGAAAGTCACCATCGACTACCAGCTTGATCGGATCTTTTAAAAAATCATGTGAGTACTCTTTTTTCTTTTCACAGACCATATCCATGTGACCCTGTAAAATAACCGCAGGCTCATTTTCGTATCCACTGGTTGCTTGTTTTATCATTATGATATTATTAGCTTCATCCTGTATACATTCAATTTGATTTGCTTTTGCAAAAGAAACCAAGTAATCACTAATTGCTTTTTCGTTTCCTGAGCCTCTGGGTATATTAGAAATCTCGCTGAAGTATTTGAAGATATCCTTATAATCCACCTGCTCTAAGCTATGATTCATCACAACACTTGCCTTTCTGATAAATTCAAAATTTTTATCTTTCCTAGACCTTATGAAAGAACTGTGCACCGATAAACTTGCGTTATTCATTAGACGACAAGTTACCCATCCCGGTTCAAATAATATTTTGTATCTCTTTTTTCTTTCTTTAGTTTTTAAAGCTGTGAATTGGTGCTGGTATCCGACCGCCCCTATTAATAAAATCGTCACAGCCAAACTGATTTACCTTCATAACTGGAGCATATCCCAAAAGCCCTCCGAATTCCACCTGGTCACCAACAGATTTTCCTATCACCGGTATGATACGAACCGCTGTTGTCTTCTGATTAATCATACCGATTGCCATTTCATCGGCAATGATTCCGGAAATGGTTGTAGCCTTTGTATCTCCGGGAATTGCAATCATATCCAAGCCGACTGAGCACACACAGGTCATTGCTTCCAGCTTCTCAATCGTTAACGCTCCTGCTTCCACGGCATTAATCATACCCTGATCCTCACTAACCGGAATAAATGCACCGCTTAAGCCACCAACATAGGAGGAAGCCATAACGCCACCCTTTTTCACTTGATCATTAAGTAATGCAAGTGCTGCTGTAGTTCCAGGTGCGCCCACATATTCCAGACCAATTTCTTCAAGTATCTCTGCTACACTGTCCCCTACTGCAGGAGTCGGTGCTAAGGATAAATCAATAATACCAAATGGAATATTAAGAAGCCTGGATGCTTCCTGGGCAACAAGCTGTCCAACACGTGTAATCTTAAAGGCAGTCTTCTTGATTGTTTCACAAAGAGTTTCAAAATCTGCTCCTCGTACGCTCTCCAAAGACTTCTTTACAACACCGGGGCCGCTGACTCCGACATTAATTACAGCATCACCTTCCGTAACGCCATGGAACGCTCCTGCCATAAATGGGTTATCATCCGGTGCATTACAAAATACCACCAGCTTCGCACAACCAATGGAATCCTTCTCTTTTGTATATTCAGCCGTACTTTTAATTATCTCACCCAGAAGCTTTATCGCATTCATATCAAGACCGGTTTTCGTTGATCCAACATTGATAGAACTGCAGACACGTTCGGTTTCACTAAGCGCTATTGGGATAGATTTAATTAATAGCTCGTCACTTACGGTCATTGCCTTACTTACCAGTGCAGAGTAGCCTCCAATAAAATTCACCCCAACCGTATTTGCAGCCCGGTCAAGTGTTCTTGCAATTGTAACAAAATCTTCAGGTGTCTTGCAGGCCGCAGCACCTACCAGAGAAATCGGAGTAACGGAAATTCTCTTATTTACAATAGGAATTCCATATTCCTTCTGAATTTTATTACCGGTTGCAACAAGCTCCTTTGCAATCATAGTAATTTTATCATAAATTTTACGATTAAGCGCCTCAAGATCCGGGTCTGCGCAGTCCAATAAGCTGATACCAAGAGTAATCGTTCTTACATCAAGATTCTCATGATCTATCATCTTATTAGTTTCTATAACCTCATGTATATTAATCATGCTTATCCTCCATACAGATTATATTCTATGCATTTTATCAAAAATATCCTCACGCTGGGTTTTAATAATTACGCCAATTTCTTCTCCAATTTTATCCAGCTCCTCGGAAATCTTATCAAAATCCTTTGAACCATTGGTAAAATCAACGATCATCATCATATTAAAAAATCCCTGTACAATAGTCTGAGAAATATCCAATATATTAATACTATTATCCGCAAGATAGGTGCAAACCTTTGCGATAATACCCACGGTATCCTTACCCACTACTGTAATTACAACTCTTTTCATCCGGTACTTCCTCCTTGAATCTACTTAATTAAACATCCCCATGATCTGAAGTTAGTAACTCACAACGAATCATGAAATATGTAAATTTCATTATCAACTACTATCTATATTTTATTTTCATTAAAAACAATCTTATTCTCATTAAGAACTATCTGACCTTTCATTATAGCTATCTAATTTTCATTAAAACTATCTGATCTTTCATTAAAACTATCTAATTGAAAAAACTACCAAAAAATTATACCAATTATATACAATCACATCCATGATCTGATTACACGTATTATTCAACGCATCAAAACACTAATCAATTTAATAAGCTTTCCTTCCTATTTTTATCATATATGTAATGTCTATAAATTTAAATAATTCTTTTCTCAACCTACACCAGCTGGTTTGTCGTGGGTGCATGGATAGGAAATTGTACCCACGACAAACCAGCCTCGAAACCCAACCCTTTGCCACTCAAATTTACTCAACAATCAGATCAACACCATCTCAGAGGGCTGCTCCCTACGTGCCACAGTTAACTTATTTGCGGAGAAGTCACTCCCCCGGCTCATCAGCTCACAGCATACGGTCTCATAAGCCAGTTCTTCATAATTATTTTCCTTACTGAGATGAGCTAGTAATATATGTTGTAATCTGGGATGAAATAGCTTACTGATTAAATCAGCAGAGGATTCATTCGATAAATGACCCCTATCTCCTAAGATTCTCTGTTTCAAATAATATGGATATTTTCCTACCATCAGCATATTCACATCGTGATTAGCTTCAACCAATAGAATCTCAGAGGCCGTCAACTTCGATATGATATAATCATCATATTTCCCAAGATCCGTAGCAATTCCGACCTTCTGTCCCTGTGAATGCATGGTATAGCATACCGGATTAGAAGCATCATGGGAGGTAGAAAAAGGTTCAATGTCAATATCATTAATCTGAAATCCTTCATTCGGATGAATAAAATGAAAAAGCTCTTCCGATATCTCACCAAGGCTCTTAATCTTCATAATCGCTCTTGCAGTTTCATAGGTCGCATAGATTGGTATATGATATTTTCGAGCAAGAACCCCCAATCCTTGAACATGATCGGAATGCTCATGAGTTATTAAGATGCCCTGTATCGTATCCGGCAGAATGTCAATGCCGTTCAGTCCATTCTCGATTCGTTTAGCACTAACACCGGCATCCACTAGGAGATTTGTTTGATTACTGCCGACATAGATGCAATTTCCACTGCTGCCACTTGCAATACTGCATAATTTCATGTCTTCTTCCTACTCTCATTTGGCCTGTCAGACAGGCAGACTACCTATTTTAATCATATTCTAAAAGAGTATCCCTCATTTCAAGATTTTTGTCAAGAAAATTCATAAAACTATAACATGTAACCTCTTTTTGTACAAATAAAATATATTCTACCTACAATTATTATCTAAAGTTCCTTTCCACAGCCTTTGCAAAATCTGGCATCCTCATCATTCAGACTGTCACAGCTCCTGCATTTGATCTTAATAACTTCCTTTGTACCATGCTGCTTAGTCATCTGATCAACGGCATCTATATTACTGATTACATCATTTATCATTTCACCCTTTGCTTCATTAAATGGCTTTAAATCCTCTCTTGCCTTTTCAGGATCAAGAATAAGCCCGGAACCTGCTGCTCCCTTTACACCTATGTTCATAACAATACCACCAACTATGATTAATATCATACCTATAACAGCATTTTGAAACGGAGGCATCTCCATAGACATACTGCTCATCGAACTTATACCAAAAAAGAATACCGAGATAAATAAAATAAAACCCAAAATCATCAATCCTATACCAATATAATAAGTTGCTTTTCTTTTCTTAGATAATTTTGTCACAATAAATTCCCCCTAAAAATTTTTATATCCTATGATATTCAAACGCTTCAAATTATATATTTGTATCATTCAAAATACTATTTTTTATTCTGACCAGTAATTTGAAATTCATATAAGTATTTTACATTTTTAACAATTGATCCACCTGCTGCTCCAGCATAGAGATATCCCCAACATTCTCGATCACCTTCGAGAAGTTTGCACGGAAAGCTTCCTCCTTGCTTTGATTTGCAAAGATGGAATCAATCTTTTCATCCGAATAATTCCGTTCTTTCTTAAGTCTTTTCCTACGCTCTTCCTCCGGAGTGTATACATACCATACCTCGTCACAAATGAAATCATAGCCAGCTTCAAGCATAAGTGCGGTCTCGATGATCAGATAGGGTGCTTTTTTCTTATCCCTAATGGACTTCATTTCTTTTCTTACAGCTTCTAAAACCTTCGGATGCGTAATATCATTTATCTTCAAACGTTTCTTTTCATCTTCAAATATAATTGCGGCAAGCTTGCTACGATCAATGGATCCGTTCTGAGCTAATATCTCCTTACCAAAGAAATCAACAACCTCACGATAACTATCACCACCTGGTTCCATCTGTTCTCTTGCTATGTTATCCGTAGAAAGAATGATAGCTCCGTATTTTTCTTCTAATATTTTTGCAACAAGAGATTTACCGCTGCCAATTCCGCCTGTTAACCCGATGACTTTCATAATTCTCTCCATTCCTTTGTATGTAAAGTGAAAGATTAATCTTTCACTATAACCTGCATTTCATTTTATTCACACCAGCTAACATTTCCTTGAATGAGTTTGTGTTTAAATTTATTATTTTGTGATTACACTTTACTTGGCTTCAAACCAATTGTGACCTTCCTTCACCTCTGCTTCGAGAACAACCGAAAGCTCTGCTGCCCCCTGCATTTCTTCCACCATGATTTTCGTAACCTGGGATACTTCATCCTTATGGGTTTCAACCAGTAATTCATCATGAATCTGCAAAATCAGTCTGGAACGGAAATGCTCCTCCTTCAGTCTTTGATTCACCCTGATCATGGCTATCTTAATAATATCTGCAGCCGTTCCCTGAATAGGTGAATTCATTGCAACACGTTCCCCAAAGGAACGTACCATGAAATTACTTGCACTAAGCTCTGGAATCGGACGTCTACGTCCGAAGAGTGTTGTGGAAAAACCCGATTCCTTCGCATCTATCACCAGACGATCCAGATAAGCCTTTACCTTGGGGTAAGTCTCAAAATATTTTTCGATATATCGTTCAGCTTCTTTCCTTGTAATATTCAGATCCTGTCCCAAACCAAAGGAACTGATACCATATACAATACCGAAATTTACCGCCTTTGCACTGCTTCTCTGCGCAGGAGTAACCTCTTCAAATGGAATATGGAATACCTCGGAAGCTGTAATTCTGTGAATATCCTCAGCTTCCTTATAGGCATTGATCAGCCTCTCATCACCGGACATATGGGCAAGTACACGAAGCTCTATCTGCGAGTAATCCGCATCCAGAAACACATAATCCTCCTCCGGGATAAACACCTTACGAATCTGTCTTCCCAGCTCCATGCGGATTGGAATGTTCTGAAGATTAGGATCGGTGCTGCTGATTCTGCCTGTTGCAGTAATCGTCTGGTGGAATCGTCCGTGAATCCTGCCATCCTCTCCGATATAGCCTGCTAGGCCGTCTGCATAGGTGGATTTTAATTTGGTTAACTGTCGATATTCCAGTATCATCTTAACCACAGGATGCTCCGACTGCAGCTTCTCCAGAATATCTGCGGAGGTGGAATAGCCCGTCTTTGTCTTCTTACCAAAGGGAAGCCTTAATTTTTCAAATAATATAACTCCAAGCTGCTTTGGTGAATTAATATTGAATACTTCTCCTACCAGCTCGTAGATATTTTTCTCCAATTTTGATATTCCTACCTGAAGATTATCACCATATTCCTTCAAGGCTTCTTTATTTACTCTAATTCCTCTAACCTCCATATCATAGAGGGAGTAAATAAGAGGCATCTCGATTGTTTCAAATAATTCCTGCATACCCGCATGGTACAAAAGATCACGAAGCCGCTCAGCTGCGCGAAAAGCAATGTATGCACTATAGCAGGCATAATGTAGGAAAGGTTCCGCATTCTTTTCCAAAGCTTCCCCTAAAGAGCTTTTACCCAAAAGATCCTCTCTAGAGGGTACGGTCAGGGCAAGATAGTCCCTTGCGATATCATCATAATGGTAGGTATCTGTTAACGGATTTAACAGATAGGCCGCGATGGAAGCATCAAACAGGTTGTCTTTCTCATTTACAGATAAATACGGTAGCTGTTCCTTTAAGCTGATTACAGACAGAAGATAACCGTTCTTTGCAAGTCTTCCTGCTTTATCACTCAGATATTCTTCGGTTATAAAACTGCAGCATTTGATAAAGTATATATTCTCTTCTTCTTTGCAGAGAGAAACGCCAAGTAGCCTACCATTCTCATGAACCATCTGCAGACCAACCGGATGAGCGCCTTTTTCCATCATTAATTCAAAAATTCGGTCAGCCTCGGCAAGCTCCTCCACGAGGCGAAAGGCCTCTTCCATACCCGTACTATGACTGACCTCCTCCGTTTGAAAACGGGACAGAAGGTTCTTAAACTCTAGCCTCTTGAATAACAGGTAAACCTCTTCATTATATAAATTATCAATTCCCGCATCTTCGATTCGAAAATCAATACCACAATCCGTGCAAATCGTAGCCAGCTTCTTGGAAAGAAAAGCAAGCTCTTTATTCTCCCTAAGCTTCTCTGTAACCTTATTGGGAGCCATTTCATCAATATGCTCATAAATATTTTCAATTGACTGATAAGCTTCGATCAGCTTGCCTGCTGTTTTTTCTCCAACACCTGGTACACCCGGAATATTATCGGAGGTATCACCCATCAGACCCTTTAAATCAATAAACTGCTTCGGTGTTACATGATATTTTTCTTGTACGTCTTCAGCCAAATAGTCTTCAATCTCCGTGCCGGTTCTTTTCGTCTTCGGAATTCTTATCTTAATCCTGTCGCTAGCAAGCTGCAGTAAATCCCTATCACCGGATACCAGCGATACCTCATCGCCATCTCTTTCTGCTTTGACTGCCAACGTACCAAGAATATCATCCGCCTCAAAGCCCGGTTTCTCAATTACAGTGATATTCATCGCTTTCAAAACCTCTTTCATTACCGGTACCTGTGCCCTCAGCTCCTCCGGCATTTCCTTTCTTGTACCTTTGTATTCTGTAAACATTTCATGTCGGAAGGTCGGATGACTTGTATCAAAGGCCACCGTCAAATAATTCGGCTTCTCCTCCTCTAATATCTTAAACATAATATTGATAAAACCTAAAACAGCATTGGTATGTTCCCCTTTGGAAGTAGTCAGATCAGGCATTCCGTAAAATGCTCTATACATTATGCTATGTCCGTCAATTAATACAATTTTCTTATTCATATATTTTCTCCATTCCTGTGATGCTTTTTATACTTCATAAATTTGTACTTATCATTATACTTGTCTCAATCTTTATTAGTTAAAATCGTTGTCATAATCAATTTCATCTAAAAGCCTTTTACTGCATTCTATCCCCTATATCCGGTTTAACATTATTAACAGTTCCCTTCTCATAATCCTGTTGATTCAGATATTCCTCCAGTTTACTGTCCAATTCATGAAACCTATCCTCATCAAAAGACTTCCTGAGATGAAAATCACTTTCCTTAACGTAATCTTTATTCTCCCTAATTTCTGTAGTATAACTGATTCCCAGTAAAAAAGCTATTAGCATCATAATCATAATCAAAATACTTATCTTACGGTAATATGTATACTTAACATGCAATATTTTATCCCGTGCCCTTTTCATTTTACCAGACAGCTCCAGCCTGAAATCATCGGACAGATTCTTATCCTCATCTAACTGCTTCATCGCTGTTAAAAGAGCATAATTAAATTCAAGCTCCTCCATGCATTTGGAACAGGAATCCACATGATCAAGAAACTCTTCCATTTCCTTAATATTTAGTTTATTGTCAATAAATGGCGTTATCATACTCTGCGCTTTAATACATGTCATAATATACAGCTCCTTTATTCAGACGCAGTTATTTTCTTCTTGATTATTAATTTTCATACTTGAAATATGAAATTAATTATGTTAGAATAATCCTCGTCATCAAAATGCGGATGTGGCGGAATGGCAGACGCAGCAGACTCAAAATCTGCCGGGCTAACACTCGTGAGGGTTCGAGTCCCTCTATCCGCATTCGGTAAAGAGTTTCTGAATTCCTTGTAAATCAAGGTCTTTGGAAACTTTTTTTATTTTACAAATAAGGGTTAACCTCATTTTTTATTCCACCTTGTATTTCCATTTCTAACGCATTTCTTAACTTCTAACCGCTTCCCAATCTCATTTGCCATTGAAACGTTTGTACTGAATTGCAAATGCGAATAGATAAAAATACTTTTCATTCTTTTGTTGTAGGCTAACTGTCATGAAATTTTTCCTTTCGTTATAGCCTACTGTCAAAATTGTTAGGTGTATTATAACACAACCTTATTTACTTTGACAGAAATTCTATAACATATTTATTAGGAATTCTGTATTCTCTTCCTACCTTCCGATTTTTGATTTCTTGACTGTAAGAATCAACATTGCTGCGTTTCTTTCAGTGAAACTGCCATTTCTTAATTTTCATTGATTTCTTTAGTGTACATAGGACATTATCTCCCTTCTTAATGCATAAAATTAATATTAAGATATAGAATGTTATTAATTCAATGAGGTATTATTTATGTGTAAAAAACTTGTCTCGTTAATAATATGTATTTTTATTCCGCTTGCGGTTGGAAGCCTTTCTGCATTTCTTACTAAAGATGCCATGTCTAGTTACGGTCATTTCCGATGTATAGCATCAATTCACAATCCTTAATATCATTTACGTTGACCGAGCATAACCGTTTTTGGTTTCAAGATATACACAACTATCGTCTAGATTTTCTATTTTGCCTTTTACTGTCTCTCCATTTTTCAATCTAATTGTTACATCATTACACAATTTCAGAGTATATCTCAAAATAAATCCTAACAAGCGTAAGAACTGCTGCAAGTAGCACAAAAATAGCACTTACAAAAAGTAAGTGCTATTAAAATAACAATATGTATTCTATATTTCATCAAATATTTCAGTATACTATTGATCATTAACAACAATAGAAATGTTAATTTTCTTTATAACTTTTCTTAATTGTTACTGTCTTCTTTGAACCATCCGTAAATACTACTTCTGCTGATTTAATATACATTTTCGTTGTGGACGAATTATAAAGTACTGCATCCCACTCATAAGATTCAGATGCTCCATTTTTTATTGGCCCTGTTACTTTTAAACGCTCATAATTTGTATTATAAATTTCACATTTAGCAGGATCTCCAACCGCATTATAATAGTAGGTATTAAAATATACATATTTTATTGTTTTTCCAAAATTATTTCGAAAGGTAATCTCTGGTTCAACCCCATCAACAACGTTTATACCAAAAGATGCATCCTTAATTTCTAATTGTGGTCTTGCCTTCACTGTGACCGTACACTTTACTGTATCTGCATCTTTTGTTTTTGCACTAATAACACAGCTTCCTTGTTTAATTGCTTTTACTTTTCCTGATGCATCAACTTTAGCTACTTTTTCGTTAGATGAAGTCCATTTAACTTCTCCTACAAGCTTATCACTTTCTGCTGATTTCACTGTTATTGTCTTACTATCGCCAGCTAACAAACTAAGTTTACTAACCATAGAGATTTTTTTCGTATAGGTTGATTCATCTGTTGTTTTAATTGTATATTTTAATCCCTCAGAATTTCCATAGATACTAATAGTATAGGTTCCTGCATCTAAAACATAAGATTTGGATTTTGTTTCACCTGCATTAATATACCAATTACCGATATAATCATTACCTATTATTTCTATTTTTATAGAACTTGATTCGTCATCATAGTAATCATCATAATAATCTTCTTCCCCGTCTGATTCTCCGGTGGTTTGCTCTGCAACTGCTTCAGCTGTAACGCTGAAATTAATTTTCTTTTGACCATCTAAAGTTAATTTGTAATACTGATAGTCATCACTTAAACTTGTGTTTGAGATTTCATTCCCAATTGTTATATCTGTTTTTTCTTGTGCATAACCTTTTGAAGGAACAAATAAAAAACTGGTAGCCAGAAGAAACAAAAAACTAAATAAAACCTTCTTATTCGTAATCATTTTCATATGTATAATCATCCTTTCTACGATATTAGTGATATATTACCTTAATTTCTACAAAAAGTAAATACATAAATTGCCTTTACTTTAATTTTTTTGAATTTATTGAATTTAGAATATATTTGGTGTAAATTCAACCAAATTAATACCATGATAACAAAAAGAAGCTCATTATGTTTTCAGTGCATACTGAAAATCAATTAATGAACTCCTATTTTTGTATATCTGTTATGTATCAGTTTATTGCACTAAGGTTGCCGCAGTACTTTCTACATCCATTGTTTTTGCAGTCATTTCTTCAATTGCTGCGGAAATATTCATCAATTCCTCATTTATTGTATTGATCTTTGTCTTAAGGTTCTGAGAAATTTCAAGTAAGGTTTCTACGCTACTTAGAATGTCTGCTTCTTCTTTTTGCGTTGACTTTACTATCTCCTTTGAAGTATCCGCAAGCTTCTTAACTTCATTAGCAACCACGATAAAGCCTTTTCCAAGTTCTCCTGCTCTTGCCGCTTCAATATTTGCATTCAGAGATAATAAATTTGTCTGCTCTGATATTGATATGATCTGTGAAGAAGCATTTGCAAATGCATTCATTTCTTCCTTGATCACCTGTGTAATATTCTCCAGCTGCGAAGTGGTCTGCATAATATCTTGGGATTCACTTAGAATACCTTCTGTGCTACTGTTAACTTCTTCACTGCCATCTACAATTTCTTTTACAGATACAGAAATCTCCTTAACTGCTAACCGGATGGCTTTCAGATTCTCCTCGGTATTTTGCCGCAATGCTTCAATTTCTTGTGAAGATTTGATTGCTTCCTGCTCTCTTTCCTTAGTCAGGTTATTCTCTATAATTAGTATCGCCTTATTATAATGAATACAGTTATCCACATGATTAATGTGATTTGCTATAGCAACAGCCATCTTATTGCAATTGCTGTACCCACAAGTATTACAATTAATTTTTTTATCCATCTCACTGGTTTTATGCAAAGCTTTAAAGGCTGCATTAATTTTATCTTCCGAAAGATCCATCTGAGTGATATGACTGGATTGATTGGTATAATTTCTTATAAAATCATGATAATCCAAATCCTTATCAAACTTTTTATACAAAACATCGACTTGTCTTTTTAAGAATACTTTTTTATTCTTCTTTTCCTTTGACAAATGTCTCATTTGAATATCAATATCATTAATATCCATATTCCTCAGTGTACCAGTTCCGTCATTACAGCCAAAGGTACAGTTCAGTATATCAACAATTAGTGGTACTGTTTGTTTTGATTGTATTCTTTTATTATAGTGTCTTAAATATTTATCAATATTTTCGGTTCCTTCCACCCTCTTCACCCATGCACTGGGTACTCTGTCTAATACATTTTCCCTAAGACCACCCGGTTTCGAGAATAGCAAACCAAGCCCACATTCTATATTATCAAAGCCTTTCGAATCGAAGGAGCTAAAATTTATATTATTTTTGGTTAGATAGTCTGACAGTTTTTTAAAGGTTACATTATAACTAATTAAGTCATTGGTATCTTTTGATTTAAATTCATCCTGTTTTGCCAGACATGGTGACAGGAAAGCTATTTTATCAGTAATTTTAGAATATTTTTTTATATATACCGCTGTACACATTGCAGGACTATGAATTGGTGCAAGCTTCCCTATTAACTGTGGCTGATACTTTTCTACATAATTTACTACAACCGGACACGGTTGTGCAATAACGCTATCCAGTTTCATTTCCTTTATTGCTTTAAGATAAGCCCATGTTGTTATATCTGCTCCAAAAGAAACGTCATAAATTGCATTAATTCCCTTTTGTTTTAAAAATCCGAATAATTTTTCATAGCCCGAAAAATTAGTTCTGATCGCAGGAGCAACAACTAAAGATATCTTAACTCCATTCTCAAGATCCTTAAAAAAATTATCGGTATCATCAGAATAATCTCTTGCCCCATGATCGCACACTTCAATACATTTACCACAGTGAATACACAGCTCTTTATTAACTCTAATCTTATTATTCCCCTCTGAATCATAAAAAGCTTCATTGGCAAACTTTACCGGACAGGCTCCGATACACTTGTTACAACCTTGGCATTTGCTTTCCTCTGTTATTATTATACTTTGCTCCATAGCAACCCCCGTCTGCCGTTAATCGGCATATAAATTACTGAGTAAAAATCACTTTATGCTTTCTGCGGTAGAAAATGTTCTATCTTAAAGTAGCACAATTAATAGAATATTTTTACTTATTATAGGTTAATTTTAGAACTTATGCCGACATATGTCAATATTTATCCATAATTATTTAAAATTGGAAAATCAAACTCTTACTCTAAAGAACAATAAATTTTAAGATTAGTGGCTCCTTCATTTTTCTTCCAATCACACCTCACAATTAGTTAACAAAAAGAGAGGATTATCATAAGATAATCCTCTCAAATTTCTTTTCTTTAAAAATATTTCTTATTGCCCCATAGGTTACTTTTTTTCAAATCCAAATATTCATTATAGGCTCGCTCAAGTATTTGCTTTTCATTTGCAAATTTAAGCATGTGGTATGCTTCATGAAATTTGTAATAACCGGAGTCCATAAAAAACTCTTCTCTTTGTGGTTTGCTGTAATAGCTATCAGACATCATTAAATACCAATGAACATCCTTTAATACTGTATTCTGTGGTGTACTGAAGGAATACTGACTTTTTCCGATATACTTGATGATGGAAGCATTCGTTCCCGCTTCTTCTAGAACTTCACGGATCGCAGTTTCTTTATATTCTTCTCCTTCTTCAACTGTTCCTTTCGGTAATACCCACCCTTCATATTTGTTCTTATAATTTTTATACAGTAATAAAATCTTTCCTCTGAATATAACTACACCACCACAGCTCGTTGCTTCTACCATCGCAATGCCTCCTGCTCTTTGGTGCATCATCTTTACTAATTAGCAGTATACATCAACATGCCTAAGTTTTCAACCCATTATTATTAAAAATTGACAAATAGTACAAAGGTAAGTTACTATACACAGCCGGCTAAGCTCTCGGATACAGAACCATAATTTAAAGAACAAACTGCTTATTCAAAATAAGCTTCAAAAATCTTCTTTGCGATAGGTACTGCATAATCACTTCCGGTTCCCACATTTTCCACGATGATACTTACTACAATATCTGGATTATTAAAAGGTGCATAGCCGATGAACCAGGCATGCGCCTTTCCCTTGCTGTTGTCAGCAGATCCGGTCTTACCTGCCGCTTTCTGCTTCATGTTCTTAAGCTTAATGCCGGTTCCTTCTGTAACTACCAGACGCATCATTTTACCAATATAACTCGCCTCCTGAACCGTCATTGGCTTCGCTGCGATTTCCGGTGAATAGCTATTGACTGTTCCTCCATCAGCATTTTCAATATGGTCCACAACATATGGTTTCATTAATACCCCACCATTTGCAACAGCTGAAGTAATCATAGCATTATGAAGCGGTGTAATCAGGGTATTTCCTTGTCCAATCGCCGTCTGCATCATTTCCCCAACACTGGAAGCTCCTTTTTTCAGAGTAAAACTGCTTTGATTACTTTCCATTTCAATTGGAAGCTTTTTATTAAACATAAAATTTTCACATAAGGAAAAGTAATTGTCCAAATTCAGGCTTTTTCCAATAGAAGAAAAGGAGGTATTGCAAGATTTAGCAAAGGATGTCTCTAAATTCTCCTTACCGTGAATTTTTCCGTTATAGCAATGAATCGTCATGCCGTCATATTTTTCCGTTCCAATACAATTATACTTATAATTCTTATAATTAGAAGCATTCTCTCTCATATATTCCAGTGACGTTAGTACCTTAAAGGTTGATCCTGGCGGATAAAGACCTTGGGTTGCACGATTTATAAGGGGAGATTCATCGCTATCATCTGCGATCAGTTTTTCCCAGTCAGCATCTATCGTATTTGGGTTGTAGGAGGGTTTGGATACCATAGCCAGAATTTTTCCTGTAGAGGGTTCCATAACCACTACTGCACCACGATTATCCCCCAATGCATCATAAGCAACCTTCTGAAGCTTTGAATTCAATGTGGTTACAACGTTATCACCCGGACTCTTCTCACCTTTCAGATCATCATAAGCAATCTCGAAGGCATTGATATTTGAAGTCAGTAGACGGATGTTTTCCGCTTCTTCAATTCCTGACTTTCCTTTCGTATACCTGCCTACCACTTGTGCATAAACATCTCCGAATGGATACTTTCTGGTCTGTGTTCCCTCTTCGTCTGTAACGGTCTCAGCAAGAGTCTTCCCGTCTGCAGAAATTATTTTACCCCGTACCACCCTCTCGGCCAGAACAGCCTGTCTTTTATTATAAGTACTATTTATCACATCACTGCTTCTAAATATGATAAAATAAGTGAAATATCCCATCATAAGTGCAAATAAGCCCAAAAACGTATATATAATTAAAAATATTGGCTTTCTAGTATCTTTGCTATTATCTCTACTCTTATTTCTGTTCTTAATTATATTCATGATACTCCTCCGTTTCTCCTGCTTCAGAGTATTGAAATTCATTGTAACGTGATGAATTCCCTTTCTTCCTGCTTCTCTCCCTGATATAAATGCCCTGCAATATCATGAATATAAAAACTGTGGCAAATACGGAGCTTCCTCCCTGGCTGATCAGGGGAAGAGTAACGCCGGTTGATGGAATGAATTTAATATCGCCTCCAATCGATAGTATCACCTGAAAGGCGAACATCACTGCAAATCCAATCGAAAGTAGCCGGTAAAAGGCTTCTTCCTGTTCAAGTGCAATATTAATGATCATTACAAAGCAGCTGATATAGATCAGAATAATACAGATAGCAAATAAGCCACCCAGCTCTTCTGAAATTGCCGAAAATATAAAATCATTTTGAACCACAGGAATGTCTGTCGGAAGTCCTCTATTAATTCCCATGCCAAACCAGCCTCCGGTTCCTATGGCAAAAAGGGACTGGGCTATCTGAAAGCCCTCTTTGTCAATATATTTGAACGGATCCTGCCAAGCCATTACACGAACCTGAACATGATAGAACAATTTGTATGCAAAGAATGCTGCAAAGCACCCTGCAACCAGTCCAGAACCTAAGTATATTGGTTTTGTGGTTGCTGCATAAAGCATAAAGACATAAGTAATAAAGAATATCAATGCTCCTCCTAAATCTCTTTGCAGCACTAGGATAATCACATTAACTCCTGCCATACCTGATATTGCACAGATCCTTTTAAAATTCAAATGATCCTTAAGTAAGGCAGCAATACTGAATATAAACAAAAGCTTTACAAACTCTGACGGCTGAGTCGTGATACCTGATATCTCCAGCCAGTTTGTGGCACCAAAGCTGGTTCTTCCAGCAATCAGAACGACGATTAAGGCACCGATTCCCAATCCGGCATAGATCCAGCCAAAACGCTTTAAGAATTTAAACTTCATTACAATATAAGGTACAAATAGACAAATTAATAAAGAACCACCGACAATGATCACCTGTCTGATTGCATTATCAAGGGATAACCGAGTAAGAACAATAAAGCTGACCGCCAGAAGCATCAACATATTTCGTAATAAGAGTCTTGATAGCCTTGGATAAAATAATCGGTAGAATGCAAGTACCAGAATGAATAATAGCACTTCCCCTCCATATAGCGCTGCAAGCTTAATATTTGGATTCTGCAGCATAAGGGTGGCATGTCCCACAAAATGAATCAGAAAAATGATTAAGGTCAAAACAGTATAAGCCTTATACTGCTGCGACTTATTCTTGTAGCTGAATATCCGAAAACAGTAAAAGGTATAGATACCAATCAACATTATCATTAAATATTTAATTAACTCTACGATCAAATTCATTATCTCACCTGTAGTTTTAGTAACTACTATTCAATCCCTCGTTTAAAATGTCCGGTTGTATATTCTGTCAGTACTTCAGCTGATTTTCTTTTATACAGATACGTTTCAATGAACAGCTTTAAAACCTGCTCCATCTGATGGCTTGACTCCATGGTAAAATCTAAACGGATATTTTTTGGTACCAGCTCAGAGATTTCATTTTCCTGCTTATGGAGCGCAAGCGCCTGACCATTATATATGATATTATAGCATCCCAAGCAATTGGTTTGCACGTAAAACTTCTTACCCATCCGGTCTGTCAGAGAGCCGGTATTACCCTGTCTACATTTCTGGCAGCCCGACGTACTCTCATAAAGACACTGGGCGGATATCATCAGAGGTAGATAGCCATACACCATTATATCACAGTCCTCAATACCCAGCTGTCTCAGTTCGTGTAAATTAAGTTCCAACGGTGCTGTAAATCTTGTAATACCATTTTCTAGCCAGAAGCTTTTTGCTTCCTTATTGTAAAAATACATGTTATGATTAAGGATAATTTCTTTCTCCAGTTTTATGCTACTTAATAACGACTGAAGCAAAGCAGCTTCTTCAAAATTATTAATAATAAATCCACTAATGCATTTTAAATCTTTTATCTCAAATATTTCCACTTTTAGCCGGTTATATACCTCCTGCCTGCAAATCATAGGTAAAGACAAATAAAAGCCTTTACCCGCTTTGCCGGCTTTCTCAGCCATATCTGGAAGCAAAACTAAGCCAAATCTGTCATAATCAGCAAAAATCTGGGTAACTTCAGAAAAATGAAGTGCTGTCTCAAACTGCTTCGACGTTTGAACCGATACTATGAATCCTGGTTTATGAACAGCAGTAAACCGCTTCTCAACATTAACATCACTGGAGAATACCTCAAGATCAGAAGTAGTAGAATCATCATAGTACATATTATGATCTCGTCTAAAGTGATCGGTTATTGATCCTTCCAGCTTATGAAAAGCCTCTCTTCGTATTTCATTAAGCCATGCAACCGGAACAAAGATATTATCATCCGCTTCTATTGTCAGTTGATCAAAATAAAACAATGTATCTCCGGTCTTTGAAAGCGGTGCGATCAGCTTTTCTTTTGACATCGGCTGCTTCATTGCTTTCTGCACAATATCATGATAAACCGTAACCGTGAAATTGAGACAGGTAATGGTAAGTGATAGTTTTTCTCCTGTTCTTGCCGTAAGCAGGCCTGTTACACTAAGCTTTTTATCTTCCGTAAGATAATTCTTAGTTAAGACTTCCAGTAATTCATTATTCTTCGTACGATATACTGGATTACCTATTCTTATGGACGCCAAGGAATTATCTGCATTTTTAATGTCTTTCCTTACCCCGATATAAGTTTCAAGTAAATCTCCTGCCTGATGCTGATCCTTAACCGTAAACTCATACCCTTCCTCATCCTTATAACGGATTTCCAGAATATCTTGGGCGTTTATTTTATCCTTCAATTGAATGGTAATGCTTCCGCCTTTCACACTGGAAACCTCACCAACAAACACTCCGCTATGATTCGGGCGACTAAGAGACATCATACTTTTACCGTGATAGATCATACCATAACCTTCAGAAAAACCACCCCTATTATAAATATCCATTAACTGAACCATGTCTTTTTCATACTCACGATCGGAAAGGAGCTCATTGAATTTATCTTTACCATGTTCAAGGTAATAATCAAGATACTTACGATACAATGCTGATACTGCTGCCGTATATTCCGGGCGTTTCATCCTGCCTTCAATCTTAAAGGAATTAATCCCAGCCTCCACCAGCTGGGGAATAAGTTTTATCGTATTGATATCCTTCGGACTGAGAAGATATTTCTCTTGATTTTTTGAAATCTTTTTATCACCCGAATAGAATTGATAGGGCATCCTGCAGGGTTGGGCACATCTTCCGCGGTTACCGCTTCTTCCACCGATCATGCTGCTCATCAGGCATTGTCCGGAATAACAATAACATAGTGCACCATGGACAAAGGTTTCTATCTCCAAATCCGTATTATCCCTTATATTCTTAATTTCTTTCAAGCTTAGTTCTCTGGATGTCACCAACCTAGTTACACCATAAGCCTTCAAAAGGTTTGCCCCCTGTGCCATGGTAAGAGTCATCTGTGTACTGGCATGGATGGGCAGTTCAGGGAAGTTTCTATGAATAAAATGCATCACTCCGACATCCTGAACAATTACGGCATCCAGTCCCTGCAGGTAATATTTCTCCAAGAAGGAATACAGCTTACCGGTAAGCTCCTTCTCCTTTAAGAGCGTATTAACAGTCAAATACAGTTTTTTATCCCTGATATGTGCTTCATCAATTGCCTGAAGTAAGGTTGCTTCCGTAAGATTATTGGCATAAGCTCTTGCTCCAAAGCTGGCGCCACCGATATAAACCGCGTCACAGCCTGCATTCATAGCCGCTCTCATTCCTTCATAGGAGCCCGCGGGTGCTAAGATTTCAATTTTTTTCATTCAATTTACTTGCCTTTCTTATGATTTTGCATCTTTAGGCTTAATTAAGTAGTTTTTGTTTAAGGTAAATGTGGTGCTGTATAGACAAACGTTAGAATTTGATTTTCAAACCATACATTATATATATTATATCCATGAAATGAAAAAGGCTGTCCGAGCAGAAATTAGTGCCGATAAGTCTCGGTGCTTCTATCTGTACTTTTGGACAGCCTTATTTTTTATCTTTTCTTTTCCACATCATTTAACTCAGTTTCCAGCCGAACTATCTTTTTCTGGGCTTCATAAAGTTCCTTCTTTAATTCTTCCAAATCCTTCTCAGCTGATGTCAGTTTCGTCTGCGTTGAAACTATTTCATGTTTTAAATCAAAGATTTCATTGCTTTTTAATTCGGTATCATTTTGAATTTCTTTCAGTTTGTCCAGTGCTTTATAATAATCATCTGCTATATTTATCTGCATTAATATATTTTTTAAATCAGAATCAAGGAATTTATAAGCATCTTTATCCCGAAACTCTGTGTGCTTGCTGTTAATATAGGAAGCAATTTTCTGTAAATATTCTTCACTTTCGTATCCGCTTAAGGTATATCTCTTATTATTAATGATAACTTCGATATCGTGATACTTATTCATTCTTCCTGCCCCCACTGATTTAATAACTACAAAAATATTATAACTGATGTTATTATGATTGACAAGCAATGATTAACATCATAGTCCAATATGCCTGTAAGCCAGCTCAGAGGCTACTCTTCCTCTCGGTGTTCGAAGGATCAGACCGTTCTGTACTAGATACGGTTCATATACCTCCTCAATGGTACCTACATCTTCACCGATCGTTGTGGCTACCGCTTCTATACCAACCGGTCCGCCACCAAATTTCTCTATCATCGTTACGAGTATCTCACGGTCGATGTGATCTAAGCCCAGCTTATCCACCTCAAGCAGATCTAGAGCAAAACCAGCAACCTCTTTGGTGATCCTTCCGTCGTATTTCACCTGGGCGAAATCCCTTACTCTTTTTAACAAACGGTTTGCAAGCCTTGGCGTACCTCTGGAACGACGAGCGAGCTCAACCGCTCCCTCTTCATCTATTTCAACCTGAAGTACCTGAGCTGATCTTATAATAATCTGCTTCAGCTCCTCGATGGTATAAAAATCAAGTCGGTTCACCACACCAAAACGGTCTCTTAGGGGAGGCGTAAGCATTCCTGCCCTTGTTGTCGCACCCACTAGTGTAAATTTCGGCAAGTCAATACGAATGGACTTTGCTGCCGAACCCTTACCAATTACAATATCAATCACAAAATCCTCCATCGCCGGATATAGAAGCTCCTCTACCTGGCGATTCAGCCGATGAATTTCATCAACAAACAGGACATCCCCCTCCTGCAGATTATTCAGAATTGCAGCCATTTCACCAGGCTTTTCGATTGCAGGGCCTGAGGTTATTTTAATATTAACACCCATTTCATTTGCAATGATACCCGCCAAGGTCGTCTTTCCAAGTCCTGGAGGCCCAAAAAATAATACATGATCTAGGGATTCCTGTCTCTGCTTAGCCGCCTCAATATAAACCTTCATGTTTTCCTTTACCTTTACCTGCCCGATATAATCTGAAAGCAGCTGCGGTCGCAGGGAACCTTCCAGCTTACTGTCCTCTTCGGTAAATTCAGTTGTGATCACACGTTTTGCCATAATCTCTCCATAGTAAAATCTCTTATTTAATCTATCTTATTTAATCTATCTTATTTAATCTGTCTGAAATATCTCAACATTATATAATCGTATGTAATTACATCTTTTTTAAGCATAACTTCAAAATCTGATCCGAGGTCATATCCTCTGTAATATCAATCTGATTTACAATCTTTAAGGCATCCGAACCGGAATATCCCAAAACTGTAAGCGCCTGTACTGCTTCTTCTTTCTTATTGAATAATCCTGACTCCGTATGACCCTCAGCCTGGTTCATTATTCTTTGTTCAAAGGCCGTTTCTAATTTAAATTTGTCCTTCAGTTCAAGAATCAATTTGCTTGCCGTCTTGTTGCCGATGCCCGGAGCCTTGGCAATTGTCTTAGCATCATCCGCTAGTACGGCAAATCGGATATCATCGGCTGAGATTGCCGAAAGTATTCCCAGGGCGCCCTTAGGTCCGATTCCATTCACTGTAATGAGTAGCTTAAATATTTCAAGATCATCCTTGGTAAGAAATCCAAAGAGATTTAACGCATCTTCCCTTACATGAAGATAGGTATATACTTTTATTACACTGCCTCTGGAGGGCAGCTGCATAATCGCATTTGAGGGTAAATAAACCTCATAACCGATATTTCCTACCTCTAAGACCATATAATTCTCCTTAACTTCAGCTAATTCACCTTTTAGATAACCTATCATTGATACCTCCATGTAAAATATTTTTAATCTGGCATTTGTTCAAAATGTCCTCTAGAGATATTAAGTCTACCTTCCTTCAAGTAATTCAACACCTCAAAAGCAGTGATTCCTAAGGCCTCTGAGATCTGAATTGCATTACTGTTAGGATATTCCTTAAGATAAGCTTCTATATCATCAAAATGATCACTGTCAATTTTATTGCAGGCTTCACAGGAATAAGCTTTCAACCTAGATTGAAAAACTTTATGGCAGTGTTTACATACATTCGTATACATAAAGAGCTCCTTTCTTAAACTAGATTAATGAATATGCATATCTCTATATTCAGATAGCGAAGAACTTTAGTTCTTTGAGATCTGTTCAAGCGACACATTCTTCCTACATCAGTGTTGAAAACAAATTAAGGATTCGCTGATAGAATTTAATGTAGAACGGCCGATTTTTCCATTCCTCATAGGTAACCTCATGACACTGCTCCATCGTTTTAAGCAGATCTTCCTTAATAATTCCAATGTTCCTTCTGTCGCAAATCCAAATACCACATTCATATTGAAGATGGAAGCTCCGATAATCCATATTAATTGTTCCCACAATTCCGCAATCCTCATTGATGATTGTCTTTGCATGAATAAAACCGGGGGTATATTCAAAAATACGTACCCCTGCCTCAAGAAGTCTGCCATAATTATAATTCGTAAGAAGTTTTACATTCTTCTTATCCGGAATAAATGGTGTGATGATACGTACATCAATTCCGCTGGCAGCCGCAGTCGTCAACGCTTCTCTCATATCATCTTCAATTATAAGATAAGGAGTGGTAATGTACAATAGCTTCTTCGCATAATGAATTGTCTGTTTATAAATGCTTTCCACCGGGTTTCTCGGATTATTGGCCGGACCGTCGGATATCACCTGGCAGTAAATATCCGTTTCTTCAAACTGCTTTGTCGGCCGATAAGCATTATAATCAACTACACTTTCGTCAGCAGATACGTCCCACATCTGAAGGAAAGTTACAGTCAGTCCCCAGACTGCATCGCCCTCAACCTTCACTGCATTATCCTTCCAGGTACCGAAGCGGTGCACCAGATTGATATATTCATCAGCAAGATTCATACCTCCGGTAAAGCCCACGTTACCATCCACAACAATGATTTTCTGGTGGGAACGATAATTCATGTAGAGCTGATCGGTATATTTATGGATCGGATTGAATATTCTTACTTCAAAGCCTTCACTTTCAAGGGTGCGTTTAAAATGCCTTGGCGTTCTAAGCATTGCCCCAAAATCATCATATAAAAACTTGACTTTTACTCCTTCTTTCAGCTTAAGAACCAGCTTTTGATGTAGTCTATCCCACAATACACCTTCACCAACAATAAAGAAATTAATCAAAATAAAGTACTTTGCCTTATCAATTTCTTCAAATATGGCATCAAAAGCATTTTCACCCATTGGATAATATTCGATCTTATTATTCTTATATAGTGGAAATGAATTAGATTCCAGGTATCTGGTCATTCTGCTCTTAGTCGGATATTTCTCTGTAAAATTCTTCATAACCTCCGGATCATAATCCAGGAAACCTGCTCCACGTTTCAGCTTAACCAGAATTTTCTGATCAATTTTTTTTCTTCGCATGTTACCCCAGAGCATGAACATTATATGACCAGTAATCGGAAATACTGCAATTATGCAAATCCAGCTGATTTTGTAGGATGCATTACGGCTATCATTAATCAGACCTATGACGATAATAATACTAAATATCTGTATAAAGGAATAAATATAAATGGTATACTCTCTAAGAGCATATGGCAGTATTATAATTAATACAAACTGAGCAAGTACTAACAAACCTACAAGAGCTGCTCTGAAGAAACCACTGAGATAACTCTTAATTGTTCCCGTTACTTCTTCTCTTAAGTCCTTACTCAATTCCTTAACTCCCTTCCTGCTAATCTTCTCACGTAAATCACTTAAGGCATCCTCCCTCTTTCCAACCTTCATGGAAGGGAATGCCTTTAAAAGTCGAATATGTGCTTTCTGAGTTGTTATATTCTGATAACGTCGGAAGAATTCCTTCATCCTACTTTCAATCTCAGGTCTCAATGCCTTTAACTCTGCTAGGCTGCCAAGCTTAGCCGGTTTTACATTACGAAATTTGGCCTCCATAGTAGTTTTTACTTCGGAAAACATTCCCAGCATTCTTGTATTAGCAAATTTACTAATTAATTCTTCACCAGTCTCATAAATTCTTGTAGCACTCACATACTCTGTCATATCCTGCCTCAGAGTATGAAGTCTTGTGAGAATTTTATTAAGCTTCATAGAGGAAATAACCGCTGATACCGTATCAATAACGAAAATGGGTAATATGATATATCCCATAAATTCACCGATACTTCTTGGTATTACATCAAGGATATGATTAACGCCTTTCTGGAAAACCTGTAGCATAAGAATGGTAAGAACTCCCCAAAACAAGGATACTGGGAGACAAATTCTACCTTTATAATTCAGTGGCCAATTGCTGTAATCCCACCATCTTGTATGGAAAACCAGCTCCATAAGCAGTGACGTAAGATATTCAAGAACGGTTGCAAGAATAAGTCCGCCAAAGAAAACCAGTATAAAATCATTCCTAAATTGCCAAAAGATAAGATATATAAAAAGCGCTCCGCATCCATACAGGGGTATTATCGGTCCGGTAAGAAATCCACGATTAATCAATGTTTTTTCCTGAATTGAAGTAAGGAAGCTTTCATAGATCCAGCCAAAGATTCCATATAAAATAAAGATATAAAATATATGATAGAATTCCCGATGAAACAGTATGGTATCCCACATAAAAAGCACCCCTTTTGGTTAAATCAATCTTAGAAAAGTATAACACAACCCTTTTGGAATTACAGTAAAATTTTTATAACACATTATAAAGATTAGTGTGTCAAAAGTTGATTTATTTAGTGAACTGAATATTTGTGCATATATATTCATCTGGACTCGCCTTATCTTCAAGCGAAATTAACTATATATAAAGTTTTTATACAAGGGTCGCTTGAGCCGATCTCAAAGAACTAAAGTTCTTCGCCATCTGATTATAGATACACGCATATTCATTAATCTAGTTAATATATGACTTTTGACACTCTAATCTTATAAATATGGCTCGGACTCTTTTTTTCGTTTCACTCTTATGTTAAAATATCACTAAATACAGGAAAGGAGGAGTTTCCGTGATAACCAGACAATTTTCCCTGAATCAGATGCCGGAATATGCATTTGAACAGGATTTTAGCCTTGATAAGATCGTATTTTTTGATATAGAGACCACCGGCTTTGTAGCGGAAGAAACTTACCTTTACCTAATCGGCTGCGCCTATTATGAGAACTCCTCATTTCACTTAATTCAATGGTTTTCTGAGGACATTCAAGAAGAGGCAGAGTTATTGACATCTTTTTTTAAGTTTATAAAAAACTACGATATTCTGCTTCATTATAACGGCTCCGGATTTGACCTACCTTATCTTCGACGTAAATGTAGCCTTTTAAACCTTAATTATTCCTTTGATCATATCATTAGTATTGATATCTATAAAAAAATATTACCCTATAAAAAAATATTTAATCTGAAAAGTCTGAAACTTAAATCCTTAGAGATTTTCTTAGGTATCGAAAGGCAAGATGTTTTTAACGGCGGAGAACTTATTCCGATTTATCAAAGCTATCTCGGGAAAAAATCTTTGGAGAGCTTGAGGAATCTTCGCAAGCCTAGAACAATTACCTCCTCTGATTCCGAAGCAGAACAATTGCTTACCCAGCTTCTTTTACATAACGAGGATGATATCAGGGGTTTACTGTTGATCAGCCAAATCTTAAATTACGTCGACTTATTTGAAAAGCCGATTCGCATACTTCAGGCAGGTATTAAAAATAATGTTTTTGAAATCATCATAGAATTAACTGCAAAGCTTCCAGTCAGCATCAGTTTCGGTGATAATCTGATACACCTGACCGCCTGTGATAATATTTCCGTTCTTAAGGTATCGATTTATGAAGGGGAATTAAAGTATTTCTATGAAAACTACAGAGATTATTACTACCTACCTGCAGAAGACTATGCAATACATAAAAGTGTAGCTGCCTTTGTGGATAAGGAATATAAAGTAAAAGCTAAGCCTAGTACCTGTTATGTCAAAAAACAGGGTATTTTTGTTCCTCAGTTTTCTACGGTTCTTACCCCCTGTCTGAAAACTTCCTATCAGGACAAAATATCTTTTCTGGAAGTGCATACTGATTTATTACTTCAGGAGGAGAATCTGGAGAAATACGTGGCTCATATTCTGGAATATCTGATCAACAGTAAAAAGAGCTGAATTATTAATTAAGAAAGACGATAACAATGATTATACGTTAGAGAATAAAATAGGGCAAACTATCGGAGAAAGAAAAAGATGATATGATGATCTGATGAAATAGAACTTTATAGTATTTCATGTATACCAAACAAAGAATATACTACGCATATTCTCCCATCCAAGCAGGTTACGCAGTAACATAGTTCCATTCTGCAAGGTTCGCAATAAAAAAAGGCTTTCCGAAAAGCCTTCGGAAAGCCTTACTTTTATTATTCTTCTGTAGCAGAAATGATTTCCTTCTTGTTGTAAGAACCACAAGCCTTACATACTCTATGAGGAACCATAAGCTCTCCACATTTGCTGCACTTAACTAAGTTAGGAGCACTCATTTTCCAGTTAGCTCTACGGCTATCTCTTCTAGCTTTTGAATGTTTACCCTTCGGACAAATAGACATTGTCTCACACCTCCTTAAAATTGTTGAAAATATCTCGGATTTTTGACATTCTGGGATCATATACGAACATATCACAGTCACAAGATTTCTCATTCAAATTAGTTCCGCAATTCTTGCAAAGTCCTTTGCAATCCTCACTGCATAACAGCTTCATGGGAAAACCAATTAAGATTTCATCATAAATCAATGTGTCTACATCCAGATTGTATCCTATAATATAATTTGTTTCATCTAAGCCTTCTGCACGCTCTTCTTCCGAGAGATTGAAATCAACCTCTTTTAGAACGCTAATGCTCATAGGATAAATAATCTCTTTTAAACATCTGCTGCAGGATAGGATTAGAGAAATATTCGTACTGCCCTCGATCATTACTCTCCTGTCTCCAAGATTTGTAATCGTCAGGTTAACGGGCTCCTTAAGAGAAAACTCATAGGATTCTCCCTGATAATCAAACCTCTCCAATTCAATGGGAGCATTGATTTGTACTACTTTATCCTTCGTGGTCATTATCTCTGACAAAGATATAAGCATCTAAATCTCTCCGAATATTTACTTCTTCTAAAGAACGATATCTTCATTCTTTAACTGCGTAACAAGCACAGCTGGCTGAACTCTACACGCACTTCTTGTATTATACTCACTGTGTTATTATTTGTCAACGGTCAAACTCATATTTTATTTTGCATTTGAGTTTCCTATTACAATAAAGCAACTGTTTCTCTAGCAATTGCCAATTCTTCGTTGGTAGGAATGACGCATACTTTAACCTTAGAATCCGGTGTAGTAATTGTAATTTCTTCCCCTCTAACTGCATTCTTCTCAGAATCAATTGTAACTCCCAGATAGCCAAGATAGTTACATACCTCTGCTCTTACCTTGGAATCATTTTCACCAACACCTGCTGTAAATGCTATTGCATCCACACCATTCATTGCTGCAACGTAACCGCCAATATATTTTACTACACGGTATACAAATACATCAAATGCTTCAGCTGCTTTCTCGTTACCGTTTGCAATGGCTGCATTCAGATCCCTGAAGTCGCTCGATACTTCTGACATTCCCTGAATACCGGATTGCTTATTCAGTACTGTCATAATCTCATCAATGTTTTTATCTTCCTTCTTGGCAATGAATTCAATAATCTGAGGATCGATATCACCACATCTTGTTCCCATGACCAAACCGGCTAATGGAGTCAGTCCCATACTGGTATCTACTGATTTACCATTCAAAACAGCTGAAATACTTGCTCCGTTTCCAAGATGACAAACAATTATTTTCGAATTATTGATATCAAGACCTGTAAATTCAGCAGTCCTCTTGGAAACATAGCTGTGGCTGGTTCCATGGAAACCATATTTACGAATCTTATAGTTTTTATAATACTCGTGAGGAAGACCGTACAAATAAGCCTTCGGAGGCATTGTCTGATGGAATGCGGTATCAAATACAGCAACCATGGGAACACCCTTCATTAAAGCCTGACATGCGCGAATTCCGATTAAATTCGCCGGATTATGAAGAGGAGCCAGTTCATTACATTCTTCAACAGCCTTGATTACTTCATCTGTGATAATGACAGAATCTGCAAATTTCTCACCAGCATGTACTACACGGTGTCCAACTGCACCAATTTCATCCAGTGATTTGATTACACCATGTTTTTTATCAATTAATGCATCAAGAACCATCTGTATTGCCACTTCATGATTCTTCATTTTGTCTGTTTCAATTATAACCTTCTCTTTGCCAGCAGGTGTATGTTTTAAATGGCTGACATCCAATCCAATCCTTTCACAAATTCCCACAGCCAAAGACTTCTCCGTGTCAGAATCAATTAATTGGTACTTTAAAGAGGAACTGCCACAGTTAATTACTAAAACATTCATTTCTTCTTACCTCGCTTTTATGTTAAATTGAGTACCTATTTCATTCATTTTTAAATCCTTGCTCTATTTTGCAGATGCCTGAACAGCAGTGATTGCTATTACACCAACTATATCATCTGCGGAACAGCCTCTGGATAAATCATTGACAGGCTTTGCTATTCCCTGTGTAATAGGTCCGTATGCTTCCGCTTTTGCAAGTCTTTGTGCTAATTTATATCCAATGTTGCCTGCATCAAGATCAGGGAAGATAAGAACATTCGCTTTCCCTGCAATATCGCTGCCCGGAGCCTTGGAAGCACCTACACTGGGAACGATTGCAGCATCTAACTGGTATTCACCATCTATCTTAATATCAGGATACTGTTCTTTTGCAATTTTGGTTGCCTCAACCACCTTATCAACATCCGGATGGGAAGCGCTGCCTTTGGTAGAATGGGAAAGCATTGCTACAATTGGCTCTTTTTCAACTAATAATTCAAAGCTCTTTGCACTGCTTCCTGCAATTGCAGCAAGTTCTTCCGGATTCGGGTTCTGAACTAGCCCGGAATCAGAGAAGATAAATGTTCCATCCGCACCAAATTCGCAATTCGGAACTACGATAACAAAAAATGAGGATACAAGTTTTGTACCCGGAGCTGTCTTTAATATTTGTAAGGAGGGGCGAAGTGTATCTGCGGTTGAATGAACTGCACCGGATACCATTCCATCTGCATCCCCTGCTTTTACCATAGTAACTGCAAAATACAAATAATCCTTTGTTAAAAGCTCTTTTGCCTTCTCAGGTGTCATACCCTTGTTCTTTCTTATCTCTACAAGAAGATCAATATAATTCTGAAGCTTATCCGTATTACTAGGATCTATAACAGTAGCTTTTGTTAAATCCAGGCCTTCTGCTCCTTTAGCAATAGAATCTTTGTTACCAACCAAAACAATGTTAGCAATACCTTCTGCTAAAATTCTGCTTGCAGCCTCCAAGGTTCTTCTGTCATCGCTCTCCGGCAATACAATCGTCTTAATATCCTTTTTGGCTCTTTCTTTAATTACATCAATAAAGCCCATGATGTTTCTCCTTCCTACGCACCTCAACATGATATGTTCTTATTATAATATAGGTTAAACCAATAACTTTTATTATAAGACAATTATTATTCATATACAAGTATATTTTGTTGAAAAATGAAACGATATTTTCATATTTATTTATAAATTTTGTACTATAAACATACATTTTTAACACTCTTACCTCTTGTATCACCTGAAATTAAAATTACATTTATAATTTCCGATGCGGTCTATATAATGAGTATTATCCGCAGCTTTAGCGAGGACAACCTATGGGCAAACGTAGTATCGTATTTTGTTTATGAAGAATTAAGTCATATAATTTGAAAAGGTATTTACAGAATGCAATATTAGCTTATCATGTCGTATTATATTTCTGCATAATTGACGATAATAGGCTATGATGGTATTATCATACATATCTTAACTATAAATAAGGAGTGCCATAATATATGAAAGTCGTTGGCTTGATTACCGAATACAACCCATTCCATAACGGACATAAGCATCATATCGAGGAAGCGAAAAGGATCACCGGAGCGGATTATTGTATCGCTGTGATGAGCGGTAATTATGTGCAAAGGGGTACCCCTGCTGTTATTGATAAATACAGTCGAACAGAAATGGCTCTTCGAAACGGTGTGGATCTAGTACTAGAACTTCCGGTTTGTTATGCGACAGGTAGTGCAGAGTATTTTGCTCTCGGAGCTGTATCCCTTCTGGATCAGCTGGAAATTGTAGACTTTCTTTGCTTTGGCAGCGAAGCAGGTAATATTGACCTACTGCAAAAAGCAGCAAAGTTTATCATCAATACTCCTGCATCCTATGACACTGCTATGCAGGGCTTTTTAAAAGCTGGTGCGACTTATCCTGCTGCCAGAATGAAAGCCCTGAACGAAACCATAGAACGGATGGAGCCCTCAGAGGGAGAGGCTTTAACCAAAATTTTAATAGAACCGAATAATATTCTGGGAATTGAATACCTAAAAGCGATTCATAAACTTGAATCGTCAATACTTCCTGTCACAATTCAGAGAATTTCTTCTCACTATCACGAGAGGGAGCTTTCAGACATCGATGATATTCGTGATTGGTCAATTACGACTACCTTTGATATGTCTGAAGATATATTTCAAAGGATTCCTGATGAACTTCCAGTAAAATTACTGAACGATATTCCAGAAGATAGATTATCGGCTCAACCTGTAATTAGTTCGGCTACTGCTATCCGAAAGGCAATCCATAGTAAAAATGATAATACTGATAATTATTTTACCGAGATGAAAAACAGCGTTCCAACCGACGTTTATCACCTTTTACAAGCTCAATATGGCAAAACCTATCCTGTTACGGAAGAGGATTTTTCTCAAATTATAAAATATAAACTCATGGCTGAAAACAGAAAATCCCTCACCGAATATATGGATATCTCCGGCGATCTGGCAGACCGTATTTTAAATATCTCTGATCTTAATTGCAGCATAGCTGAGCTGATACAAAAAATCAAAACCAAAAATATGACGATGACGCGGATCAGTCGTGCTCTAATTCATCTTCTCCTTGGTATACGAAAGGATGCATTCGTAGAATATCAGACAAATGGCTGCACCCAATACGCCAGAGTCCTCGGGGTTAGAAAGGATGCCTCCCATCTTCTGCGACAAATAGAACGAAGTGGTCGAATTCCCATCATCACCAAGGTATCAAGGGCGAACGAGAAACTGGATACTCTGGGACTTCGAATGCTTTCGGAAGACATATTTGCTACTCACTTATATAATCAGGCTGTTTATGAGAAATACAAAAGTAATATTTTAAATGAGTATAAGCATGGCATTGTTATCTTATAGTTGCTCATGCTGAAAAGGTACTTTATGACAAAGGGGTCAAACACATTTATCTTACATCAGATAAAGTAGGTGATTTTTGGAGTATTTGCGGATATAAAAAAACAGGAAAAGCCAGTAACATCAACCATGATCCCATATATGAAAAAGAGTCTGAGAAAAAACTCTGTAATTTTCAATACAAAGAATAACTACCAGACTATTTAAACTAAAACAATTTATACATTCTAAATTTAATACCTAAATTGTGCTATGTGGTGTGGGGCAGGGATCCGGAAAATGTGTTTCGTAGGATGCCAGCCCGCCTCAAGTGTATGAGACAGGGGGACATGGTCTTATCATGTCATCACTGTCGCTTACACTTGCGAGCGGGATGTAAGCATCGTCCGAAATACATTCCGGATCCCTGTCCCATACCACACAGCACTCAATACCTAAATCTCCTTAATCAACTCTTCCATCTGATCAAGTAGCTCCGAGAACAACTGTAGCGCCTGATGCACCGGTTCCTTTGTACTCATATCAACACCTGCTGCCTTTAGAAGTTCAATCGGATAATCAGAGCTTCCGCCACTTAAGAAATTGATATAATCCTCCACCGCCGGAGACCCTTCATTCAAAATCCTTCTGGATAAAGCAATCGCAGCTGAATACCCTGTCGCATATTGATACACATAAAATGCATTATAAAAATGAGGAATTCTCGACCATTCCATATCTATTTCCGGATCAATGATAATATCATCTCCAAAATAGGTAACATTCAGATCATGGTAAATCTTACAAAGTTCATCTGCCGTAAGGCTTTCTCCCGCTTCCACCTTTTTATGGGTAATCATCTCAAATTCAGCAAACATCGCCTGACGGAACAGTGTTCCTTTAAACTTCTCAAGAAAATGATTGATTAGATAAGCCCTTTCCTTTTTATCCTGAGTCGTTTTCAACATATAGTCAATCAAAAGCGATTCATTGCAGGTGGATGCCACCTCAGCTACAAATATTTTATATCCGGCATATATATAAGGCTGTTTTTTATCCGAATAATAGCTATGAATTGCATGACCCATCTCATGAGCCAAGGTAAAAACATTATTTAAGGTCTCATTATAATTTAGCAAAACATAAGGATGTGTCCCATAAGCTCCCCAGGAATAAGCTCCGCTTCGCTTATTTTCATTTTCATAGACATCAATCCAACGATGATGATAGCCCTCATTTAATATTCTCAGGTAATCCTCTCCAAGCGGAGCCAGACCCTTCGCTACAATACTCTTTGCTTCATCGAATGGAACCTCCATCTTAAATTCTCCTACTAAGGGTGCATATAAATCATACATATGCAGATCCTCTAGTCCAAGCAGCTTCTTTCTTACCGTAACATAACGATGCATTAACCCTATATTTTCATGTACTGCCTCTATTAGGTTTGTATATACTTGTGTAGGAATATTTGCTGTATCAAGAACCCTTTCAAGAGTACTTCCATATTTTCTTGCCTTTGCAAAGAAAACCTCCTGCTTTACATTAGCGCTGAAGGCTGCCGCCAGAGTATTACGAAGACTCGAATAGGTCGTATATACTCCCTCAAATGCTTCTTTTCTAACCCTACGGTCATTACTTTCTAAAAGCTGCCCATATCTTCCGTGAGTAATTCTTATGGTTTCACCCTTCTCATCAGTAATCTCCGGAAATTTAATATCTGCATTATTAAACATGGAGTAGATATTTTCGGCTCCATTTGCTATCTCACCTGCATCTGCAAGTAATACCTCCAGCTCACCGGAAAGTATATGTGGTTTTAGGCGCAATATATCCTTAAGATAAAACTCATAAACTCTAAGTTCTTCGTTTTCATGAAGAAACTGTACCAGCATTTCCTCCGGTATTGTGAGAATTTCAGGTGTTGCAAAGGCAAATGCAGCACTTACCTGAACAGAAAGTGCATTTGCCTTATTGGACAAATCCTGATAAACAGGGCTGGCCGTATCTTCATGATACTTCTGGTTTGCATACACATAGACTCTCTCCAACAGCTGATTAACCTCATCCGATAAATGAAGGAAGCCTAACAGAATGTCTCCTGATTTGGTGAGCCTCCCCTGATATTCAGATACCTTTGGAAGTATTTCCTTAATTTTTTCATATTCCTTTTGCCACAATTCATCCGAAGCATATAAATCCTCAATTGCCCAGGTAAACCTTTGATCTACTTCACTTCTTTTCGGCAAGTTCCCAATTTGTGCCATTGTTCAATCTCCTTATCCTATTTTTGTAATATTTTATAACTAATTTCAATAAATTATAATAAACCTTCTACCTAGCTCCAATAAGTAGGTTATTGATAGTTAATATAAGTTATCTGTTGTTTAACGACAGAATATGAGTACATATATATTCATATGTCGAAGAACTTTAGTTCTTTGAAATCGGTTCAAGCGGGGGTTGTTATGAAATTACATAAAGTTAATAAAAATATGTTGGTTAAAAGCCTTGTATTATTATTTATGTGCTTAATGTTAATTTGTCCCGGAGCTTCCTTTCGAGGAGCCAGCTCTGGACTTTTGTTATGGTTTCATAATGTCCTGCCCAATCTTCTTCCATTTATCATCCTGTCAAATCTGATTGTCCGGCTCAATATTACGAGGCAGATCAGCAAAATCTTCTATCCTCTCCTGGGAAAATTATTCCGGATCAGCTATGAAGGTTGTTATCCGATTGTCATCGGCTTTCTATCCGGCATTCCAATGGGAGCAAAGTCTACCGCTGATCTTGTCCAGGAAAACAAAATCAACAGGAAAGAAGCCCAGTTTCTACTTGGTATGTGTAATAATGCAAGTCCCATGTTCATCATTGGATATATCGCCATCACCCAATTAAAGCATCCTAATATAAACTATGCTTTATTTATCATAATATACGGTGCTTCCATCCTCGGTTCAATCATTTTCCGTTACTTTTTTTCCCTTACCGATAAAATAAGCGAAGCCAACCAAGTGAATACTGCAGCAAAGAATAATAGTGCTACATTCAAACGCTTCTCTTTTGAGCTTCTTGACAACTCGATTATGAATGGTTTTGAAATAGTTACCAAAATTGGAGGCTACATCATATTATTCTCAATAATAGCCCAGATTATCAAAGAAATTGGACCTGAAACAAGCTTTATTAAAGCTACTCTGATGGGAATTCTTGAAATTACAACAGGAATCAGCCAAGTCTGTGTTACAACTATGGATATAAAAATGAAAATAGTCTTGGTCTGCACGCTAACCACATTTGGCGGTTTTTCGGCTGTAGCTCAAACCAAAAGCGTACTTGGAGACTCAAGACTATCCATATATTCATATATTATCGTAAAATTGATTAGTGCTATACTGGCTCTGCTTTTTTCATTACTATATATATCCTTGTTCTATTATGCCTAAGCCTTATTCCACATCGTTCAGGAAAGTATTTTCATCAAAATCAAAATCACCGTCCGTATATTCTTCCTGCTCTAGATCAACAAGTGTGTCCTGATTAGGATAAAGCTGATCCTGCAGTTCCTTTTTATTATTATTAATAATCTCCAGATTATTTTTTAAAGTACCAATGAAACTATCATATCTTGTAGCTGCTGTCTCATATGCATTTGCCAGCACACGTTCAACCTCGGTTAACACATCATTAGAATATGCCAACGCTCCGCTTCTGATCTGATCCGACTCCTCAGCAGCCTCCCTACGCATTCTTTCTGCATCTTCCGATGCCTGCATAATCATTTCATTCGCCTGATAATAAGCCTGCTGCATTATTTCATGCTCATTTAAAAGTTCTTTTGATTTTTCTTTGGTCTGACGAATTATTCCCTCCGCTTTTTCTTCAGCATCTGCAATAATTGCATCTCTGTTTGATATAATCTTCTGATAACGTTTGATTTCATCAGGGGTTCTTAGTCGAAGCTCGTCCAATAAATCATATAATTCATCCTTAGGAACGATTACCTTGGTGCTTGATAACGGCTGCATCCTGCAACTTTCAACAAATTCATAAATATCCTCAATTAACTGTTCAATTCTGCTTGCTCCCATTTTTCAAACACTCCTTACTTATTATATTTATAGGTTATTGCGAAACTATATCGTCTTTGTAATTGTATACACAGCAAATACTTATTTCTCCGCTCCAACGCTTCCTTCGGGCTTAACTTCCGCTCCGAAATAGTATTTACTGTGCATACTATATCTATAATTTACGAGTTTCGCAATTATTTGAATTATATTTATCATACACTGACTGTACAACACACCCCGGTACAAATTGTTTGATATCTCCACCAAAGGATGCTATTTCTTTGATTGCACTGGAGCTAAGATAAGCGTATTCCACGCTGGTAGTAAAAAATATAGTATCTATCTTATCATTTAATTTATGATTTGTCTGTGCTATCTGTAATTCATATTCAAAATCCGTAATAGCACGAAGTCCTCTGACAATAATGGCTGCATTTTCTTTTGCTGCAAAATCAATTAGTAATCCATTAAAAGAATCTACCTGAATATTCTTTAAATCTGTCTCTTCTTTAATCGCTTTTTTAATCAATTCAACCCGTTCTTCTGCTGTAAATAATGGTTTCTTCTGACTGTTTTTTAATACTCCAATGACTAATTTATCAACCAATCTTGAAGCACGAACAATGATATCCAAGTGTCCATAAGTTATTGGGTCAAAACTGCCTGGATAAATACCGATTTTCATAATAATCTCCCATGCTGTCTCTCTTGGGCAGCTTGCCTTTTCATCTATGTAGTGCAAATTATTTTAGTTCAATAAAAACATGTTGATTCGTTTTATATTCTTTCTTTTTAAAAATCCTGAATTTAGTATCTTCAAGATAATCAAAATCTGTTTTCAGAGATGCCTCTACAACAATAATCGTATCGCAGTAAATAATACTCGAATTTTGCAGGGAAAGCAATGCTTCTTTCTCCAGCATATAGTTATAAGGAGGGTCCATAAATATTACGTCAAAAACCTTCCCTTTAATCTCAAATATTCGTATTGCTTCGGATACACTATAAGGAAATAGTTCTGCACAATTTTCAAGCTTAGTATTTTTTAGATTTGCTTTAATACAATCCATCGCAATCTTGCTATTTTCCACAAAAGCACTATATTTAGCACCTCTGGAAAGTGCTTCGATACCAATAGCACCGCTCCCGGCAAAGCAATCTAAAAAATCAGCATCAGGCAGATAAGGATTTAGAATATTAAATAAAGTTTCCTTAACTTTATCAGTTGTAGGTCTAGTTTCAAAGCCTTCCGGTGTTTTTAGCTGTAATCTTCTGGCTTTACCCGCTATAACTCTCATAACTTCACTCCGAATAATACTATTTTTATTTTAATTGATTAAGTATATATATATCAATAGTAAGTGTATCCTATCCTTTCTAATATTTCAATGCTTTTTTCTATTATTTTATAAAAACAGCGGTTGCCAAGTTATCAGCAACCGCCACGAATATATTAGATTTTATTATTTACCAGCCATTCTATTTTCATAATCCTGTATCATCTTTTTAACCATATGACCACCAACTGAACCATTCTGTTTTGATGTCAGGTCTCCATTGTAACCTTGTTTTAAAGGTACTCCTATTTCATTTGCAACTTCAAATTTAAAACGATCTAATGCTTCTTTTGCTTCGGGTACTGTTGCTCTATTTCTTGACATATAAACTCCTCCATTTCATATTTTGAATAATCAAAATAATTAGTGTTGTTGTTTACTACTTGATCAATATCTATAATATTCATCAAGACTTAATAAAATTATGAATAATTAATTTCATTAAGTTGTTACGCTATTAGTATGCGTAAAAAGATTTGAAATACCCTAGTAAATATTTCATTAAATTTTAAATTTTATTATCATATATTCAAAAAAATAATATTAATATGTACCTTTATTTATTGTTCTTCTAAATTAAGAATACTACCGGATCTTATTATATCATTTGATCCGGTAGTATAGTTCTCTTGTAAATTTAAGCTTTTTATGAAAATAATATTTAATCTCTTTGATTCATAGGAACATAATTACGCGGCTCAGTAACATTCATATAAGCAGGACGTATAATCTTACCGGCATTGATTAGTTCTTCCAAACGGTGAGCGCTCCAGCCAGAGATTCTTGCCATCGCAAAAATCGGGGTATAAAGCTCTTTCGGTAAATCAAGCATATGATATACAAAGCCGCTGTAGAAATCTACGTTGGCACTGACACCCTTATACATCTTTCTTTCCCTACCGATTATTTCCGGAGCTAATTTTTCTACCATTTCATATAACTGGAATTCTTTCAGCATACCCTTTTCTTCGGAAAGACTTTTTACATACTGTTTTAAAACATTTGCTCTAGGATCGGATATGGAATAAAC
>JAEWMT010000060.1 GCA_023393095.1 Bacillota bacterium | reverse complement strand
GTTCTTATCTGGCACTTGATCCTAGTGTTACCAAAGAAATTATGGATTCTGTTCAAGCTGAAGTACATAAATTAGAGGAATTGGGCAAAAGTCCAATTATTATTACTTCTCCAATTGTCAGAATGTATTTTAAAAAACTTACACAGGATTATTTTAAGGATCTGGTTGTAGTATCATATAACGAGATTGATTCGAACGTTGAATTACAGTCGGTAGGGATGGTGACAGTTTAGTGATTATTAAAAAATTTCAAGCAAATACAGAAACAGAGGCAATTATGCTAGCCAAGGAGGAACTTGGCAAGGATGCAATTGTTATGAATATAAAGACAATTTCGCCAAAGGGTATTAATCGACTATTTCATAAACCTTTAGTTGAGATTACTGCTGCTATAGATGAAAATATAACTTATAAGGATGAAAAACCAAAACAGGCCATATCGGTTACATCACCAAAAAAGCTTTATCCGGATATCATTTATGATGACAAACCTGAAGTAAATGAGTATGATTTGGTTGGAGGAATAGGCAAGGAATCCTCGGCAATAGAAGCTAAGTTAAATAATTTACAGAATCTATTGGAAAAACAGATGAATGAAAAAGAAAGGGATGTAGTATCAATGGAAAAATCTGCAGAGACGAATAAAAATTTTGCCTGCATCCAATTAATCTACAACCAATTGATTTCAAACGGCGTGGATGAAAGATATGCCAATCAAATTCTTGGTGAAATAGAAGGTAATTTAAAAAAGGATGCCTCCATGGATAATATTCTTGCCAGTATTTATCAAAAAATTATTCTTAAATTGGGGCAGGCTAAATCAATTGAATTGAGTGGTAATACTCCGAAGTTCGTATTTTTTATTGGACCTACAGGTGTTGGAAAAACGACCACGATCGCTAAAATTGCATCCAAATTTAAAATGAATAAGAAAGCAAAGGTTGCTTTCTTAACGGCAGATACTTATCGAATTGCTGCGGTTGAACAGCTTAGAACTTATGCAAATATACTTGGGATACCGTTGAAGGTAATTTATTCAGGTGAAGAAATGGATCAGGCAAGGGAGGAATTCTCTGATTTCGATTTAGTGTTTGTTGATACAGCAGGTCGTTCCCATCGTAATAAAGAACAACGGGATGATATCGAAGCACTTATAAAAACAATTGATAAGGATATGAGAGAAGTATATCTTGTCTTAAGTGCAACTACAAAATACAATGATCTTATTAAAATTACAGAAGCTTATTCCGAGATTGTAGATTATAATCTTATCTTTACTAAGTTGGATGAAACTGGTTCGGCTGGTAATATATTCAATGTACGTATGTTAACTGATGCACCGCTGTCCTATGTTTCATTTGGACAAAATGTTCCGGAGGATATTTCAAAGTTGGATGCACAAAGTATTGCTAAACAACTTCTAAGGGGGCAATAACATGGATCAGGCTGAAAGATTAAGAGAGATGGTAAAAGAACAAAAAACCCCAAGAAGTGTTGCCAGGGTAATAACAGTAACCAGTGGAAAAGGCGGCGTAGGAAAATCAAATATTTCTGTTAATTTAGCAATTGCTCTAAGCAGGCTGGGACATAGGGTGATTATTCTGGATGCAGATTTTGGTCTTGCTAATGTTGAGGTTATGCTTGGTATCAGACCAATGTATAATCTAGCAGATTTGATCTTCCATGGAAAAAGCCTTACCGATATTATTACGGTCGGGCCAGAAAATATCGGTTTTATCTCTGGAGGATCCGGGATACAGGAACTCACCAATTTAACCAAGGATCAAATTGTATACTTAATACAAAAGCTGGTAGAGCTTGATGAAAGAGCAGACATAGTTATAATTGATACAGGTGCAGGAATCAATGATGCAGTACTTGAATTTGTAGCTTCAAGCACAGAAGTTCTCCTCGTTGCTACTCCGGAACCAACCTCAATCACGGATGCTTATGCTTTATTAAAGACATTAGATAGAAAGAAGGATGTTGATATCCAGGATACGGTTATTAAAATGATAGCTAACCGCGTTGATTCTGAGGATGGAGGCAAGGAACTTTATGATAAGTTAAGCTTGGTTGTGAATAAATTTCTGGAATTGAAATTAGAATATCTCGGAGCGCTTCCACAGGATCTTACTGTATCGAAAGCGGTTATAAAACAAAAGCCTATAGTTTCATTATTTCCAAATGCACAATTTTCAAAATCACTTATTTCTATCGCTAATATTCTATATGATAATAAAGATGCAACAATCCAAAGCAGGAAGGGTATTGCTCAGTTATTTAATAATTTGCTACGTTCAAGAATAAAGAAATAACTTGAATTTACCGGTAGGATTATTTGAATATATATATCCTAAGGAGGGGAGGGACAAAATGCTTAGTGATATTTTAACGCCGGGAGATAAAATTGGTATTACTAAAATGGATAAGTATGGGAAACCATATCAAGGCGCCAGACCCTTTGTGAGTCAGTTTATTGATTTTGTGGATTTGGACATAATTCAAATTGCAACTCCGATCGTTAGTAGTAAATTTATTATGTTAAGTGTTGGAGCAAGCTATCATCTTTGCTTTTACACTAGAAAAGGATTGTATCAAGGCGTTTGTGTTGTGCTCAAAAATATTAGAGTAGAAAATACAATAGTTGCAGTTGTCCGTGTTACAACAAATCTTGAAAAATACCAGAGAAGACAATATTATCGTTTAGATTACGTTGATGATATTAAGTATCGTGTAGTAACCAGAGATGAAGAAATCCTGAAGACGAAATTAAAGAATAATGATTTCGAAAATGAAGAAGAATTAGTGGAATGTAAAAAGAAAATTTTGCAATTAGAAAATGACTGGATAATGGCAATAATGAAGGATATCAGTGGTGGTGGGATCAGATTTATATCAGAATCTGTGCATGATAAGGGAGATATGCTTAAAATAGAGCTGAATCTTGTGATGAATGCCGGATTTAGAAGTATAACCATTGAAGCAGATATCATATCTTCCCAAAAATTAATGGATAAGCCAGGCTCGTATGAGTATAGGGTTGAATTCAGTGATATTATGAAGAAGGATCGTGAAGATTTAGTAAAATATATATTTGAACAGGAACGACATCGTCGAAAAAACGTATAATTAGTAAATGATAAATAGTCTTTATTCATAATATTAGAGGAAGGTTTATCGAAATATGAAGAAAAATATTTTAATAATAGATGACTCTGCACTCATGAGAAGGGTTATATCTGATATAATTAATTCAGATGATAGATTCCAAGTCGTTGAAACTGCGGGAAATGGTCTGGAAGGATTATATCTTCTGCAAGGCAGAGCAAAAGATTTTGATGCTGTTCTTTTAGACATTAATATGCCGAAAATGAACGGAATTGAGCTGCTGGCAGAACTTAAGAAGCAAGGTATTAAGGCTACTGTGATTGTTGTAAGTACAATTGCAGTAAAGGATGCGAAGGAAACTATTCAGGCGTTGGAGCTGGGGGCTTTCGATTTTATCAGAAAGCCGGATAATTACCTTGAAGTAAAAAGTAATATTTTTTCTGGCAGCATAATAAAATGCTTAGTTACTGCAACCAAAGCCGAAAATAAACAGAATAAAGAATTCCATCAGACAGAATTGATGCAGTTAAAACAGGATAAGGATCTACCCATTAAACATACGAGAAAGAGATCAGATAAAAATGAAAGAAAAGTAATCGCACTTGCATGTTCAACGGGAGGACCAAAAGCACTTCATACAGTAATACCTAAGCTGCCTAAGAATCTAGATGCTAGTGTATTAATTGTCCAGCATATGCCGGGAGGCTTTACAAAATCATTAGCAGACAGACTAAATGAGCTGAGTGAGATTACTGTAAAAGAAGCTGAAGATGGTGATATTATTGAAAAAGGAAATGTCTATATTGCCAAGGGCGGTTACCAAATGAGGTTAAAGGATCAGGAAAATGGAAGTTTATACATATCTATATCTGCAGAACCAGCAAGGCATGGATTATTGCCCTGTGCGGATATTATGTATGAATCCTTGTGCAACCTGGAAATCGATCAGATAACCTGCGTTGTTTTAACAGGAATGGGCGGTGATGGTACCGCTGGTATATCAAGCTTATATAAAAAACAAAATATTTATGTGATAGCACAGAATGAAGAAACCAGTGTCGTATATGGAATGCCAAAGGTGATACGTGATGCCGGCCTGGTAGATGAAGTTTTAGGGTTAAACGAAATATCTGATGCCATCACTAAGAAAGTGGGGGTACGTTAAATGGATGTAAGCCAATATCTCGAAATTTTTATTGAAGAAACAAAAGAACATTTACAAAGTTTAAATGAACATCTTCTCATTTTGGAGCGTGAGCCGGAGAATGAAGAGACAATCAACGAAATCTTTCGTGCAGCCCATTCCTTAAAAGGTATGGCGGGTACCATGGGTTATAAGAGAATGCAGCGGTTAACGCATGATTGTGAAAATGTATTTTCTGAAATAAGAAACGGTAAAATGAAGGTTACCTCTGAACTTGTAGATGTGCTGTTTAAAGGCTTGGATGCATTGGAATCCTATCTTGGCAATATACAGTCAGATGCGAATGAAGGAGAAGAAGATAATGAGGATATTATCAATGCGTTGAATAATATCTTAAATGTAGGCCTTGGTAACGCACCAGTAAAAGTTGCTCAGGAAGAAATTAAATTAGCGGTAGCAGAGGCTGCTCCGACAGTTGAACATGATAAAATGAAATTCAAAAACATTAAGATTGAAGATCATGAGAAAAAGGCAATGGTAAAGGCCGGAATGCTAGGATTTAATGTAGTCGGTCTTACCATATACATACAGGACTATTGTGTTCTGAAAGGCGCAAGAGCTTTTATGGTTAATAGAACCTTAGAAGAATACGGTGAAATTATAAAACTAAATCCCAGTGCACAGGATCTGGAAGATGAGAAATACGATTTGGATTATTCGGCATTTATTATTACCAAGGACAGTCCGGAGAAGCTTGCTAAGATCGCATCCAATGTATCCGAAGTAAAGGAAGTTGTAGCGGATATCATAAAGCTTTCTCAGGAGGATATTGCAGCGTATACCTCAATTTTGAAACAGGATGAAGTGACGACCCAGCAAAAGACCTCTAAAGATACCAATTCATTAAAAGCTGGCAATGCCAACAATACAAAGCAAGCATCAAAGCCGGTCGCTAATCGTTCCGTCCGTGTTGATATTGATAAACTTGATGTACTAATGAATCTGGTGAGTGAGTTAATAATTGCAAAAAATGGTTTGATATCAATTAGTGGCTCAGGTAGTAACGTGTCTGATAACAGCTTCAATGAACAAATCGAATATCTTGAGAGAGTTACGACAAACCTGCATGAATCTGTTATGAAAACTAGAATGGTTCCTATTGAGAGTGTTGTTAACCGTTTTCCTAGAATGATAAGGGACTTATCAAAGTCATTAAATAAGGAAATGGAATTATTCATGACTGGTGAGGAGACAGAACTGGATCGTACCGTTATTGATGAAATCGGAGATCCGTTAATGCATCTTCTTCGTAACGCAGCAGACCACGGTCTCGAATCTAATGAAGAAAGACAGAGAATAGGTAAAAATCCGGTTGGTTCTATTTATCTTGATGCATATCAGGATGGTAATAATGTAGTAATTGAAGTTAGGGATGATGGTGGTGGAATAAACACAGAGAAAATCAAGAAAAAAGCAATTGAAAAAGGTTCAATAACTGAAGAGCAGGCAGAACGCATGACGGATAAGGACTTTATCGATATTCTGTTCCAACCAAGCTTTTCAACGGCAGAAAAAGTGACTGATGTATCCGGCAGAGGTGTTGGTCTAGATGTTGTTAAAACCAAGATTGAAGCATTGGGTGGTGAAATCGAAGCAAAGACAAAGCTTGGAGAAGGCTCCAATTTCATTATCCGTCTTCCGTTAACACTCGCTATTATTCAAGCACTTATGGTGATCATTGGTAATGAAAAATATGCGCTTCCCTTAGGAAGCATCCAAACAGTTGAAAATATACCTCATACTGATTTAAAAACCATTCAAGGTAAAGAAGTGATTAATTTAAGAGGATCTGTTGTACCCATTATACGTCTTGGTGATTTATTACAGTGTACTAAGGCGGAGACTGAACCAGAGGCATATACCATTGTTATCGTTAAAAAAGGCGAAAGACACGCAGGTATCGTAGTTGATGAGTTACTTGGACAACAGGAAATTGTAATCAAATCGATTGGCAAATACATTAGGAACCATAAGATAATCAGCGGTGCAACAATTCTTGGTAATGGTGAAGTAGCATTAATTCTTGATGTAAATTCTTTGGTTTAGGAGGTATAGATAATGGAAGCAGTAGATACAAGACAATTTATTGTAGCTGATTTGAATGAGGAACAGTTCGGTATAGAAATTACTTACATCGATAATATTATTGTATTACAGAATATAACCAGAGTACCAAAGGCTCAGTCATATTATAAAGGAGTCATAAATCTAAGAGGTGAGATTATACCTGTCATGAATCTAAGCCTTAGGCTTGGAATGGCAGAATCTGAACTTACTGAAAAGTCCAGAATTATCATTGTAAGACCGGAACAGCAATCTGCGCCGGTCGGTCTGATTGTTGATGAAGTGAAAGAAGCGATCACCTTGGAACAGACCGACATAGAAAAAATTACATATAAAAGTAAGGATGACAAGAAGAATTTCAGTATAGGAATAGGTAAATGCGGTGCTGATCTAATTAATCTTTTAAATATAACCGCCATTGTTTTGGATAAGGAAGTTAAAGCCTGACTTATAAAACAAATACTCTGATATGGCAAACCAATATAATGTAAATTTAATGGGTATATGATAAACAAAAGGCGAGGTGTATGCGGGTGTCACAATTAGATCTGAACCAAATTGATAATATGCAGTACGATGTTCTGCGGGAGATCGGCAATATAGGAGCCGGCAATGCAACAACAGCACTCTCGCAAATGATTAACTCAAAAATTGATATGAAGGTTCCAAAAGTTGATTTGTTGGAATTTAAAGAACTTTCGGACATCGTTGGTGGTGCGGAAAATTTAGTTGTTGGTATACTTTTTACATTAGAGGGCCAGATAGATGGAATGATGATGTTCATGCTAGATATGGAGGCATCAAGACATCTCGTTAACCTTTTAATGGGAAGTAATCAAGAAAAAACTTTCGGTGACTTTAATGAAATGGAATTATCTGCACTAAATGAAATTGGAAATATAATCGCAGGAGCATACCTATCTTCGTTGTCATCACTTACTAATATGCTGATAACGTCTAGTGTCCCCTATATGGCAATTGATATGGCAGGAGCGATATTAAGTGTACCTGCAATAGAATTTGGTAAAATTGGTGATAAAGCCTTATTAATTGAAACAGAGTTCGGAGATGATGATAAATTTGTTAACGGTTATTTCATTTTGATACCTACACTAAAATCTTATGGAGCAATATTATCATCTTTAGGACTATAGGGAGAGTACATGAACGAATTGATAAAGGTAGGGATGGCAGATTTGAATGTTTGTACCTCGCCTAATGCTCTTACAACATTAGGACTTGGCTCCTGCGTAGGAATATCATTGTATGATCCAATAATGAAAATCGCAGGTTTGGTACATATAATGCTGCCTGACAGTACTAAAATAATTAACAACGAGAATAAAGCAAAATTTGCGGATACGGGTATTGATACATTAATAATGGAGATGTGTAAAATTGGAGCTGATCGTAGGGCTCTGATCGCTAAAATAGCTGGCGGAGCCCAAATGTTTGCATTCAGCAACAATAATGAAATGATGCGCATCGGAGAACGAAACGTGGAGGCCACCAAACTGAAGCTGAATCGGCTTGGAATTTCGATAAAAGCTGAGGATACGGGAGCTAATTATGGTAGAACAATTGAATTTTATTCAGAAACAGGCATCTTATTAATTAAATCAGTCGGAAAAGATATAAAAACAATATAATAAGTAATAATAGTGCTTTCCTGGGGTTATAAACTACATTAGGTAAAATAAGAAAACATGGAGGTTTCAATGCGGGAAAGATACATACCGGCGTTTATCATGCTGATTGCCGCAGCAATAACAAGTATTATTAATATTATATATAGCGTTGATATAATGACAGGATTAATACGATTACTCCTTGTTATTATTATATTTTATATATTAGGTTTAATTGTGAAGGTAGTTATTACGAAAGCAATTACAGAAAAATCGAAAATGGATGAAATAAAAGAGGATCAGGCAGAAGATCAAAAAGAAGATCAGAATGAAGATCAGAATGAAGAGATAAAGTCCGAATAATTTAAAATTATACTTTGATATAAATTTTAAATTTATTTCCTATCTGCATAATATCAGTTGATTTCAGGAGGAGTTATGAACGCTGAAAATAGGCAAAAGCTTTGGGAAGATTATTCCAGAAAAAGAACACCTGAGCTTCAGGAAAAAATAATAATTGAATATGCAGGTTTAGTAAAATTGGTGGCAGGACGTCTAAGTATGTATCTGGGTTATAATGTTGAGTATGATGATCTGGTAGGCTATGGAATTTTTGGTCTGATCGATGCTGTTGATAAATTTGATTACTCGAAGGGCGTTAAGTTTGAAACTTATGCCTCATTAAGAATACGTGGTGCCATCTTGGATCAAATCCGTAAAATGGATTGGATTCCGAGAAGTATTAGGCAAAAGCAGCGGAAAATAGATATAGCCAATCAGAATCTTGAGATAAAACTCGGCCGAATAGCTAATGATGATGAGATAGCCAGTGAGCTTGATATTGCGGTCGAAGAATTAGAAAGCTGGAGAAATCAGACGAAAATTACGAACATAATTTCACTTGATGAATTTATGGAACAAGGCACTGAAACGAAAATGGAACAGTGTTTAACTACTGAATTTGATCAACCTGAAAGAGTATTTGAAAAACAGGAGTTAAAGGAAATTTTAATAAAATCGCTTGAAACACTTACCGAAAAGGAAAAAAAAGTTATTCTGTTATACTATTACGAAGAATTGACATTAAAGGAAATCAGCCGAGTTCTTGAGGTATCCGAATCACGTATTTCTCAGTTACATACAAAAGCATTACAGAAAATGAGAATTAAATTAGGTGCTAATATTGAACTCTTAACTAGTTATTAGATATCCATGGTTAGGCTTAAATGAAAATCATTATTATGAATATTCATTAGGAGGTGCGGATATGGAAAGCAGGAATGGTTACTTTCAGTTGGTAACAAAGGCAGATGGCTTGTATATAAAGTTGTTCGAAGCAGTGGAAAATGGTGAAAAAGTAGCCTATGATGAAATAAGTAATTATTTGGCCGATTGTAAAATATATGAATTTGACAAAATTGCAATTGGTAGAGCCCTTAGTTCCTTGAATGGCACTGCTGAGGTAAAAATATCGAATGCAACTTTTGGATCTATTGATGAAAGTATAATGATTTATCTAGATGAAGAAAAGATGTATGCCAAAGGAAGGTTCTATCCACCATCAGATGGAGGACGTTCGATTACTAAGGATGATATAATAAATGAACTTGTAAAAGCTAGAATTAAGTACGGGCTGGATGAAGAGGTTATTAGTGATTTTCTGCTGGATAAGCACTATTGCACTGATTATATTCTGGCAAAAGCTACTCCAGCTGTTCAGGGTAGTGATGCAGTCATTACATATCATTTTAATACGGATCTTACATTGAAACCAAAGAGAAATGAAGACGGAACGGTTGATTTTCATCGTCTTAATATGATCAGTTGTTGTAATAAAGGGGATTTATTAGCGACTCTGACACCAATGGATCCAGGAAAGCCTGGTATTGATGTATGCGGAAATATTCTACGTCCGTTAAAGGTAAATAATTGTGTGTTACGGCATGGAAATAAAATCCATTTATCAGAGGATGGTTTAAAGATGTTTTCGGATGTGGATGGACATGTTACATTAACGGATGGAAGAGTCTTTGTTTCCGACACCTATGAGGTAGCCGCTGATGTGGATGCATCAACCGGTGATATTGAGTATGAAGGAAATGTTGTTGTAAAGGGGAATGTAATAACCGGGTATTCTGTCAAAGCAAAAGGCGATATTGAGGTAAATGGTGTCGTTGAAGGTTCCTACTTAGAAGCCGGAGGACAGATTATTTTAAAACGTGGCATGCAGGGTATGAATAAAGGAATATTAAAAGCTAACGGTAATATTATTACAAAATTCATAGAAAATGCAGAAGTTTATGCTGGTGGTTATGTTTCAACTGAGTCGATTCTTCATAGTAAAGTAGCTGCAAAGGGAGATGTTGTCGTAGGTGGAAAAAGAGGCTTCGTGACCGGAGGAGAAATTCGATCTGGTACCATGATTTCAGTAAAAACAGCTGGTTCTCAAATGGGTAACTTAACTTTACTGGAGGTGGGAATTGATCCTCAGGTTATTACGGAGTTTCGAGAGTTAGAAAAGAGTCTTGTTAATATGAAAGAGGAGAAGGAAAAACTATCCCAGGCATTGGCATTATTTCGAAAAAAGATGACGATGGGGGTTAAGTTAACACCTGAAAAACAAGGATATTTAAAACAGGTAACACAGAATAATATTTTACTTGAAACGCAACTCAAAGAAGCTCTAAGACGTTATGAAGACTTAAAAATTGAGATGGAGAATAACACATCTGGAATGATAAAAGTTTCTGATGTAGTATATCCTGGTACCAAAATAGTGATATCCAATGTAATATATTTTGTCCGGGACATGATCCATTATAGTAAATTTATAAGAGACCGTGCAGATATAAAAATAATTCCGTTATAAATATCGCTGTTAATTCAATGGATGGTGCCGTTGTCTGCATAATGGAGGTTTTGATATGCAATTTAGACCAATTGATATTATGAAAACTCAGGAGGCTGCTCAAATTCAGCAGATTGAAATTCAAAAATTACAGCATGCACAGGATCAGTCAAATAAAAACTTCCAGAATATGATCCGGCAGGAGCAATATAAACCTACGCAGACATCAAAATCCGAGAATGACGAATACCGATATGATGCCAAAGAAAAAGGCAACAATCAATATTCCGGTACGGGCAGTAGAAAAAAAAATAACGGCAAAGATAAAAATAAAGAGTCTAAAGACCAGCATAAAAGTGGTGGTATCGACATAATGATATAAACTTGGAGGAAATATGAACCCATTAGAAATAACTTTAATCGTCATCGGAATCATTATAATCATCATCAGCTGTATTCTGGTAGATAAATCTCAAAAATTATCTTCACCAATCGCTGGAGGATCATTCTCCGGAATGAATAGATTAACGGAAGAAGATAATTCACAGCTAAAGAATAAGATGAATGAGCTTTTGGCAGATGTAAGTGAAGAGGTTATTATCCGTACAGATGATAATCTAAGTAAAATTTCAAATGAAAAAATTATGGCGGTTAATGAATTTTCTGAACAGATTTTAGAGAAAATAAATCGGAATCATGAAGAAGTTATCTTCCTTTATAACATGTTAAATGATAAGGAAAAGGAACTGAAATCTACAGTGAAGGAGATTGACTCCTCCAAGAAGAAAGTTGAAGATATATTAGAAAGCAAGAATAAAAATAGTATAGAGCAGAATGCTAAAGAAAATAAAACAACTGCAACAAAGCCTGTTACACAAGCTGCGCATATGGAAAAATCAAAGGATGTAGAGATTAATCCTGTTGATTTACTACAGGATATACCATCAGCAAGCAGCACTAGTGACAATAACAATGCACAAATACTTTCGTTGTATTCCAAAGGTAAGTCCATAATGGAAATATCAAAATTACTTGATCTGGGACAGGGAGAAGTAAAGCTGGTAATTGATTTATTTAAAGGTAAAAAGTAATTTGAAAGGCTTGGTGCAGAAGTTATGAAATTAAAATACTTTATGAGAGGCTTAGGTTTGGGAATTATACTTACGACTCTTATTATAGACATAAGTAACCCACAAGGAAAGCTATCAGACGATCAAATCAGGGATCGTGCAAAAAAGCTGGGAATGGTCATGAAAAATGATAATAAATCAGACCTTGATAAAGCGCTGGAAGATATGAACCTTACATTAACTCCGAAGCCATCACCCACAGCAAAGCCTACAAATGCTCCGTCTACCAAACCAACCGAGAAACCTTCAGTGGAGCCTACAAAGGCACCAGAAAAAGAATCCTCTTCAAAAAATACTAATACAAAACAATTAGAGCAGAGCAGGAAGATACAGTTTACGATCCAAAAAGGGATGTCTTCAGGTAAGGTGGCAAAGCTATTGGTAGAGAAGGGACTTATAAAGGATGCAGATGCATTTAATCAATATATCATTAATTTAAAAAAAGCTGGCCTTATTAAGGTGGGATCATTTTCGGTTTCTCAAAATGCAACTTATGATAATATCATCAAAGAGATCACTTATGATTCAAAAAAATAATTCTTGCTATCCATATAATGTTATGTTATAATTTCAAAGGCAAATTACACGCATATTGATTTTTTGCAAGGTGCCAATGCTTAATCGGTTTGTAAGAAATATGATATATGCGGAAGAAAACAACCAAATGGAGGTCAATTATGAGCGTTATTTCAATGAAACAGTTATTGGAAGCCGGTGTACATTTCGGACACCAGACAAGAAGATGGAACCCTAAGATGGCAGAGTACATCTACACAGAGAGAAATGGTATCTATATTATCGACTTACAGAAGTCTGTTGGTAAAGTAGACGAAGCTTACACAGCAATTAAAAATGTTGTTGCTGAAGGCGGTTCAGTTCTTTTTGTAGGAACTAAGAAGCAGGCTCAGGATGCAGTAAAGACTGAAGCAGAGCGTTGCGGTATGTTCTATGTTAACGAGAGATGGTTAGGTGGTATGTTAACTAACTATAAGACCATCAAAAGCAGAATTGAAAGATTAAGAGAAATCGAGAAAATGTCCGAGGATGGTACTTTTGAAGTTCTTCCTAAGAAAGAAGTAATTCAGCTTAAGAAAGAATGGGAAAAGCTTGAGAAGAACCTTGGCGGTATTAAGAATATGAAGAAAATTCCGGATGCTATTTTCGTAGTAGATCCTAAGAAGGAAAGAATTTGTATCCAGGAAGCACATACATTAGGTATTCCGCTTGTTGGAATTGCAGATACCAACTGTGATCCAGAAGAATTAGACTTCGTAATCCCTGGTAATGATGATGCAATTAGAGCAGTTAAATTAATTGTTTCCAAGATGGCGGATGCTGTTATCGAAGCAAATCAGGGCGTTCAGTTAACAGATGCAGAAAATGCTGTAGAAGCAGATGCAGATGTTGCTATGGAAAATGCAGTTTCAGAATAGTTAATCATTATCATATAGATAATTCCATGCTTGCAGGTTTGCAGGCATGGAATTTTAAGGTGAGTATTCTTTGATTTGAATTGATAAAAAACCAAAATAATAACAGAAAATTTGCCAATGTTAATATTAATGTACTTAAAGGAACTTGGCATAAAGATGGAGGTTAATATGGAAGTTACTGCTAAAATGGTAAAAGATTTAAGAGAGATGACCGGTGCTGGAATGATGGACTGCAAGAAAGCTCTTGCAGCTACCGAAGGTGATATGGATAAAGCAGTTGAGTTCTTAAGAGAAAAAGGACTTGCTGCAGCTGAGAAAAAAGCTGGTAGAATTGCAGCAGAAGGTGTAGTTGATGTTAATATCAGCGCTGATGGCAAGGTTGCATCCATCGTTGAAGTTAATAGTGAGACTGACTTTGTTGCAAAGAATGAGAAATTCAGAGATTTCGTTGCAGCTGTAGCAGCACAGGCAACAAAGACTTCTACTACTGACTTGGATTCTTTCCTTGCAGAACCATGGGCTCTTGATACAGCTAAGACCGTTAAAGAAGAATTATCATCCATGATCGCAGTCATTGGTGAGAACATGAACATCAGAAGATTTGAAAAGGTTGAAGCAGCGAATGGATTTGTATGTAGCTATATCCATGGCGGCGGAAGAATCGGTATTCTTGTAGACGTTGACACAACAGTTGTTAATGATGAAGTTCAGGAAGCTGCTAAAAACGTAGCAATGCAGATTGCAGCGTTATCTCCGAAGTATGTAACACAGGACGAGATTTCAGCTGATTTCATAGCACATGAAAAAGAAATCATAAAAGCTCAGATCGCTAACGATCCAGCAAATGCTAAGAAACCTGAGAACATCATTGAGAAAATGATGGAAGGTCGTTTAAGCAAAGAATTAAAGGAATTCTGCCTTGTTGATCAGGTATATGTAAAAGACGGCGATTTAACTGTTGGACAGTATCTTGCTAATGTATCCAAGCAGGTTGGTTCTACTGTTTCTGTTAAGCGTTTCGTACGTTTCGAGACAGGCGAAGGCCTTGAGAAAAAAAGCGAAAACTTTGCAGAAGAAGTTGCTAAGCAGATGGGAAACTAGTACTAAGTAAATGCAACTTCTTTGAGAAGGTTGCTAAGCAGATGGGAAACTAGTCAATAAGTAAATGCAGCTTTTTTGAGAAGGTTACAAAATAGATGAGATCTAATTTAATATTTATATAGTGTTTAGCCGCCGAAAACTTAGTGCTTTCGGCGGTTTTACTATATCGGATGAAGTATCATATACTAGTGTATATTTTCTGGAAAAAATAAAAAGTTTAAGTGACACAAGAAAAAATTGGAGATATATAAGTATTTAAATCAGGAGGTTAAGATGGTAGATGTAATGATCTATAAACTTAACCTCTTTTTAAATATTAATGGAAATATTTTGGTGAAACATGTATAATAAAAGAAAACGAATATAAGATGTGGTATGAGCTCTGAAAATATCCAAGCATGAGATTCTTACTCATCCTTTTGTGATTAGCATAATCATTGATCAATACTCTATCATAGCTACAGTGGAATTAAGAGAGTTTATTTAGGAGATCAGCGATTAAATAACCTGTAATGGTATCCTAACATCTTAGGAATACAAAATAACTTTAGTATTATTGAATCTTGAACAAGGAGACATATCATGTATGATAAAATAACGCAAAAAGATGTTAAGAGGATGGAAGAAGAGATTGAATATCGAAAGCTTGTTGTCAGAAAAGAAGCTCTTGAAGATGTTAAAACGGCTAGGGCACATGGTGATTTAAGTGAGAATTTCGAATATAAAGCAGCTAAGCAGTTTAAAAATCAGAATGAGAGCAGAATAAGATATTTGGAACGAATGATTAAAACAGCCCAAATTATTTCAGAAGATTCTAATTCTGATGAAGTGGGGTTAAATGACCGGGTAACGATATATTACCCGGACGATGACGAAGAAGAGATGGTGAAAATAGTAACCACCGTTAGATCAAATTCTTTAAATAAAAAAATAAGTATTGATTCTCCACTTGGAAAAGTTTTATTACATCACAGAGTTAATGACAAGTTAACAGTCAAAGTAAATGATACCTGCTCCTATGATGTAATAATTAGAAATATTGAAAAACTTGAAGATAACGGAGAAGATGAACTTAAAAAATATTGATGAAAGTTTACCGATGTTATCAAACAATACAAACAACGTACCTGGCAAAATCCAGAGCGGGTACTGACGGACACAGAGAATATCTATGTAACTCAAATCAGACTACCTTATTAGCAGTTGATAAAGAAGTAATTGGCTATGCTACAATCTGCTATACCAAAGTACTGCCGACATTTGACCATCCAAGTGGAAAACGAAAGATGTAATAAATACGATTACAACAATGGCTTAGAGAAAATGAGGTAAGAACAAATGAAGAAAGAATGTAATAAAATAGAAGAAAAGCGTGTAAAAATTATATATTCAAAAGAAAATCAAGAATTTAAAATTGTAGAAGGATGCGTAGATTTGGGCTACTTGGGTATTTATTCTACGCAACAAATGAGTATTAATTTTGATTGGGAAAATTACAAAAATGAATTTTGGAACGAAGAGAATAGCTGGCGGTACAAGAAATATGAACCGATTAGAAATTATTTAAGCCAGGATATGAATAATGAGCAAGTAGCTGAAGGAATTGAAGAATACTACAATCATCGTTTACAAAATATAAAAGAAAATCAGATAGAAATCAATCAAAACTTTTTGGTGGAGGTATTTGATGATATCTGTGGATGTGGCTATCCGTTTTGGGAAGATGGAGATGATTTGGCGCCATTTATTATTAAAGAAAATATGCCGACAGATAAGGATTTATTTAAATCTATTTATACACATGAAGCAGTAAATACAGTTAACCGGGCTCATTCGGTCTATGAAGAAAGCCCTAACAATGGAACTAAAGACAAGATAAATATAGAAGAATTAATTAATAAATATTTTCCGATGATTGATATTGAAAAATTAGTTTCGGAAATTAAAGCGGAGTATTTGAATTTTAATGGAGTAAATATATCATTTCAATGCGACAGTTCAGTATGCGATAATGGAATCATTTGTAGCGCTTATGCAGAAATCCATCCAGATAATTCCTTTCATGATTGGCATAATTTTTAATAAAAGCGCTTTCATAGCTGTAGTGTGATTCAGACAATATATTTAAAGTTTAATATACTGTAGTGATATTCTAACATCTTAAGAGTGTGAAATAACTTTAGTATTATTAAAAACAAGGAAAAGGAGATATATCATTTATGACAAAATAACACAAAAAGATGTTACTATCGTTCATATTCTTAATGACTGTTTAGGTCATTTTCTTTCAATTCTCTCATGATATATAATTCGTTATTTATAAGTAGGAATCTAAGTCTTATTCACCAAGTATATACAGATAAGTCCCCTTTTTCTATGTTATATTAAGCCATATATTTATAAATTATCTTTTATTATGTGTCAAAAATATCCCAATTATCATATCGGCTTTTTCTGATAGCAATTAAAAAAATTAATCTTAATTTATTTGAATTAAAAGGGCAATTCCTTAAGTGATGTTTCTTTTTTAAGATAATTTTATTAAAATTAATGTTATTTCTTATCGAAATATGATAGAATATTGATGTGATTATAACAAGGGATAAAGGCTGACAAGGTGAATATAAAATGCTTATGGATAATAACAAAAGAAAACGAGTGAATCGGATTAAGACGGCTATCATTTTATTAATTATTTTAATGTTGATTTTACCTACAATTTTTTGTGTATTTCTTGGTCTAAAGATTGGTCAGCTACAAAAACAAGTGAATGAGCTCGCTGCTGCACATGGGTTGACTGAATATTCAGAAAAGAAAACTGATGGTAATTATGTTTATGCGGCAATTAAAACCTCTGATACCTTGAAGCAGGCTTATGCTATATTAACTCCACCAGCAGCTCAGTATTATAATGATACTGTGAATAATCAGGAGAAAGAAAAATCAATACAAGAACAATTAGATACAGATAAAAAAAAGAATGATATTAATACAATTAACAAAGATAATGATAGTTCCAATAAATCAGATCCCGCAAGAAAAGAAGGTATTTATTCTGGAAAAAAAGTTTATTTAACCTTTGATGACGGGCCAAGTATTTATACAGATAAGATATTGGATATTTTGGATAAATATCATGTAAAAGCGACATTTTTTGTGATAGGAAAGACGGATAAGCGCTCCAAAGAACAATATAAAAGAATAGTGAATGAAGGTCATACCTTAGGCATGCATTCTTACTCACATAATTATGAACAATTATATAATTCCGTAGAAGATTTTGATAAGGACTTTACAAAACTAAGGAAATTGTTATATGATATTACTGGATATAAACCTTCAATTTACCGTTTTCCAGGAGGCAGCGACAATCTAGTAAATGAAAACGGTATGAATAAGTTCATCCATGATTTAAATAAAAAATCTATCGTCTATTTTGATTGGAATGTTGTAAATGGAGATGCAACCAGAATTACTTATACGAAGGGTCAATTGGTTCGGAATATATTAGATGGTGTGGCAAAAAAAGATAGGGCAATTGTTTTGATGCATGATACCCAGGCTAAGAAATCAACAGTGGACTCATTGCCCAAATTGATAAAAGCTTTAAAGAAAGGCGGAGCTCAATTATTACCTTTAAACAAAAATGTTACACCAATTCAAATGATAAAGGCAGATTCGATTAAATAAAATACATAGGAGGTATTTGAACATGGGCTTTTTTAAGGAATTTAAAGACGATTTGTCACAGGCTGTAAACGAATTGCTACCGGATGACGATCAGAATCAACAAACAAATGAGGCAGAAGAGCAGATGATCAATACATTAGATACGGAGAATGCTGTATCGGACAATAATTCAGACAAGGATAAGATAAAGGAATGGATTGATGATTTTGTATTGGAGAATGAAGCAAAAGAAATAAGTGAAGAAAAAATCGAAGAAGAAGCTAAATCAGAGGAAACTAATCAGATATTGACAGAAGAAAAAATTGAAATACTTCAGGAAGAAGAGGAAGAAAATATGGATGATAATGTGGATTTAGAATTATTAGAAGCTTTAAACTCTGATGAAGATTTGGAAAGAGTCGAAGTACCAGCGGAAGAAGCAAAGGAAGAATTAAAAGAAACACCAAAGGTAAAAGCAGCTTCTGTGGCAAGCGAAGATAATGTTACTGTAATCTCAAAAGGAACTACAATCAACGGAAGCATTACCACCGATGGATCTCTGGATGTGATGGGAGCGATAACTGGAGATATTGATTGCCTCGGAAAATTATCTATAACAGGTAAAGTGAAAGGTAATTCTACCGCTACTGAGGTTTATGTCAATACAGAACGTCTGGATGGATGTATTGTAAGTGATGGTAGTGTGAAGATCGGCCTTGGAACAGTGGTAATAGGAGATGTTACTGCAACCTCAGGTGTGATTGCAGGAGCTATAAAGGGTGAGATTGATGTTAACGGGCCAATCGTTATTGATTCTACTGCAATTATTAAAGGAAATATTAAGGCAAAATCAGTTCAGATTAATAATGGTGCCGTAATTGAAGGTTTCTGTTCCTTAAGCTATGCTTCTGTGGATATCGACAATATTTTTGAATAAGATTATAATGATTAGTCATAAGTCGGATTTATGTAGTGATATGAATATTTGTGCATATATATTTATCTGGACTTGCTTTACTTTAAAGCCAAATTGACTGTATATAAAGTTTTTATGTAATAATCGCTTGAGCAGGTCTCAAAGAACTAAAGTTCTTCGCCATCTGAATATAGATACACACATAATCATTAATCTAGTTAATATCTGACTATTGACACTCTAATTTTATTATAATATAAATATAATTTAGTCTGGTAATAAATATGGTTTTGTGGTAAATTGTTATAGATAATTGAAATAAACCATAAGAATTACGCATGGAGGCTAATTATTAATATGAAGGCATATGAAAGAGTATTATTAAAATTAAGCGGTGAAGCTTTAGCTGGAGAGAAGAAAACCGGTTTTGATGAAGCAACTTGTATTATTGTGGCAAAGCAGGTTAAGACATTAATAGAGGAAGGGATTCAGGTTAGTATTGTAATTGGAGGCGGGAATTTCTGGCGAGGCAGAACCAGTGAAACCATCGACCGCACAAAAGCAGACCAGATCGGAATGCTTGCTACCGTAATGAATTGTATCTATGTCTCTGAGATTTTTCGTTATGTAGGAATTAATACTGAGGTTTTTACACCATTTGCATGCGGAAGTATGTCAACGCTGTTTTCGAAGGATAGTGTCATTACCTGTATGAAGCAGGGTGGTGTTGCATTCTTAGCCGGAGGTACAGGACATCCTTATTTTTCAACCGATACAGCAACCGTTTTACGAGCAGTGGAATTGGATTGTGATATTATATTGAATGCCAAAGCTGTTGATGGGGTTTATGACAGTGATCCAAAACTTAATCCACGGGCGATAAAATTTGATGAGATACCTATGCAGGAAGTTCTTGATAAAAAGCTTGGCGTAATAGATCTGTCAGCAACCGTTTTATGTGTTGAAAATAATATGCCAATGTTATTATTCGGACTATCAGAAGAAAATAGCATCGTAAAAGCAGCACAAGGTAATTCAAACGGTACCAGATTAACCGTTTCGAAATAAACATATCAATATAGTTGGAGGTAATAATATGGATGCAAAGCTGGAGCAATTCAGTGCAAAAATGGAAAAGACAGTTGCGTCTTTAAGAGAAGAATACTTATCAATACGCGCGGGTAGAGCGAACCCGCATCTTTTAGATAAACTCAGGGTGGATTATTACGGACAGCCTTCTACACTTCAATCCGTAGCAAATGTTTCCGTTCCTGAGGCAAGAGTTATTCAAATACAGCCTTGGGAGAGCAAGTTAATTAAAGAGATAGAAAAAGCAATCATTAACTCTGATTTAGGCTTAACACCAAGCAATGACGGTAAAGTAATCCGTCTTGTTTTCCCAGAGCTTACAGAGGAAAGAAGAAAAGAATTAGTTAAGGATGTTAAGAAAAAAGCAGAGAGTTCCAAGGTAGCCGTAAGAAACATAAGGCGTGATGCTAATGAACTTTTTAAAAAGCAGAATAAAGCAAGTGAAATCTCTGAGGATGAATTTAAGCACTTAGAGGATGAGGTGCAAAAGATTACAGACCGTTTTATTGCTGAAATCGATAAGGTTATGGAAGAAAAATCAAAAGAAATTCTTACAGTATAATCTAAGAATATGGGGTGTATCAAAAGATAGAATATCTCCTTTTGAGACACCCTTATTCATGATAAATAAAAACTCAGAAGAACATGGAATAAGCATCACAAAACAAGGTTATACCTCTTAAATTAACATAACGTTAAATTCATGTTTTCTGGGCATAAAATCCTGAAGAATAGATGTTTATGCTATTCTTCATAAGCCTCGTAAATGAGGCTTTAGACTCGCATGTTTTATGCGAGACTATTCACACTAAGGCCCATTCTTTTTGGGCATAAAAATCCTGAAGAATAGATGTTTTTGCTATTCTTCTAAAGACTCGCATGTTTTATGCGAGACTATTCACACTACTGTCTTTCGGTAGAATAGGAGAAGCTATGCAGGATAATGAATTAAATGTACCAAATCATATCGCAATAATTTTGGATGGAAACGGACGATGGGCTAAAAAAAGATTGATGCCGCGTAACTATGGACATACCCAGGGCAGCAAGAATGTTGAGAAAATATGTGAGATAGCCTATAAAATGGGTGTTCAGTATCTTACGGTTTATGCTTTTTCCACGGAAAACTGGAAACGTCCGCAGGAAGAGGTAGATGCACTTATGAAGCTACTACAGACCTATCTGGAAACTAGTATTAAAACTAGTACAAAAAACAATATGCGAGTTCGGGTCATTGGTGATAAATCGAAATTGAACGACGATATCAGAAAAAGTATTGATGCTTTGGAGGAAGCCTCCAAGAATAATACGGGACTTAAATTTCAGGTTGCAATTAATTACGGAAGTAGGGACGAAATCATCCGTGCAGTACAAGCGATTGCAAAAGATGTAAAAGAGAATAAAGCAGAAATTGATTATATAGATGAAAAAGTATTTGAAAAATATCTAGACACAACGGATATACCAGATCCAGATTTGTTAATTCGTACCAGCGGTGAACAGCGCCTGTCTAATTTCCTCTTATGGCAGACTGCATATACGGAATTATATTTCACCGATGTTCTTTGGCCGGATTTTAATAAGAAGGAACTAATGAAAGCAGTTGAGTATTACAGCAGCAGAAATAGAAAATTCGGAGCCATATCATAAAAAACTATCACTCTGGAGGTAGATCATGTTTCGGACAAGATTGCTCAGCGGTATTATTCTAATGTTAATTACGTTAATCATTATAGTATTGGGTGGTGATATTTTATTTACCTCCCTTTTTATCATAGCCATAATCGGTATGATGGAGTTATATAAGGTTGTGAATGTAAATAAATCAGTTCCGGGAATATTAGGTTATGGTGCTGCAGCAGTTTTTTATCTGTTGATTTATCTTGGAATGGAAAAATATCAGTTAATGACCTTTATCCTATTTTTAATGCTATTAATGTTTACTTATGTATTCGGATTTCCTAAGTTTAAAACAGATCAGATAACTGTTGTATTCTTTGGCTTGTTTTATGTCGGGATTATGCTGTCATACATATATCAGGTAAGAATGCTGGAGGACGGAGCAATCCTCGTATGGCTTATTTTTATCGGTGCATGGGGGTCTGATACCTTTGCTTACTGTGTGGGAGTGTTGATAGGTAAGCATAAGTTCGCTCCGAAACTGAGCCCCAAAAAATCAATTGAAGGCTGTATCGGAGGAGTTGTTGGAGCCGCTCTTTTAGGATTTCTGTTTGCGTTAATTTTCCGGGACAGATTACAAGCAGTTTATAACCCCGTACTTTCCTTTGCTTTCATAGGAGCTGCATCCAGTATTATTTCACAAATAGGAGATCTAGCTGCATCAGCGGTCAAAAGGAATCATGACATCAAAGACTATGGCAACCTGATTCCGGGACACGGTGGAATTTTGGATCGCTTTGACAGTATTATCTTTACTGCACCGATTGTTTATTATCTTGCAATTTTAGTGGATATTTGTTCGTGA
>JAEWMT010000058.1 GCA_023393095.1 Bacillota bacterium | reverse complement strand
CTGTATATTTGTACGGCGCTAAGCTGGCGTAAACACGCCTCCCTTGCCTGCCTAATGTATTCTGCCCTTGAAAGGCTCACTGAATGATTTGTAAAATCGTTAGATACTAACGGATAATTCTGATTTGCTACATCGGCTGTAATAACATCATCTGCCATTGCAGTCAACTGTTTTCTTCCTAAGGTTGCTTTGTTGCCTTCCAGCATCCTGCCCGTCAAAAATAAATTATCATTGATATTATTTGACAGGTTCGTCTCTATCTGACGTACCATGGTATCTTCATTTTTTGAATCCATGTGATGCCTCCTTCCAGGATTATACTTACCTCTATGAGCAGAAAGAATAGCTCGTTTTCTCGATTCATTATATTTTAGAAAAGCTTTACTTATTACACCTTTTAAGACTTTTCTATGAATATAAAGTTATACTTATAAGGGGATCATGGATATAGAAGAGGTTTTTAATGATATGAACTTTTTTCAGAAATTTTGGTTAACAAGATTACAAATCCTGTAATGAATTAGGGATTTTACATATTATGGGACTGTGTAATGATATAAGGTATCATTTCATACTAATTACTGCGTAATTGCATTGACAAGGACGGCCTCCCTGCCTATGATAGAATTGTAATGGTTAGTAGTAAGTTACTTGAACTTACATCTACCATAGATATTTTAGATAAATTAGATGTAATAGGTAAAATCATATTAGGAAAGAAGGTATTATCAATGTCACAGGTGAATATAACTGCCGGTGTATGCGGATTCCGTACAACCATAAAGGCCAACTCCGAAGATGGACAGAATGTTGAACTTGAAATCATCTCAGAATGTCCGAATTATCAGCAGCTGCAGAATGAGCTTAAACAAGTAGATGCATTTGAAGAGTGTTTCAGCAAGGTCGGAAACGGATCGGTATATCATGCATTCCGTCAATACTGTCCGCATGCAGCCTGCCCGGTTCCCTGCGGTGTTATCAAAGCCATTGAAGTATCAGCCGGACTGGCTTTACCCCAGGATGCAGTAATTGAGGTACATAAGTAACTGGTTCGGGTGTCATAAGTCATCTAAAAGGTAAATCAATGAATATGTGTGCATATATATACAGATGACGAAGAACTTTAGTTCTTTGAGATCGGCCGAAAGCGGTTGCCTTTTCTTTCGTTTAAGACTCAGTAGAATGCGAGCAGCTGCGAGCATTTTACATCATTGAGGCTTAATAAGAAAGTTACCGTTTGAGGTAAAGGCGAGTCAGATGTATATATATGCACACATATTCATTTCATTACATTAAACAGACTTATAACACCCGAACCAGATACTTATACTTCATCCACCATCCGGTATCCTACTCCAACCTCGGTTAGAATGTATTTAGGCTCTGCCGGATTTGCTTCAATCTTTCTTCGGATATTCGCCATATTAACACGAAGTGTCTGATTCTCATTAATGTAGGGTCCCCAGATTTCCTTCATCAGGTAATCATGGGTAAGAACCTTTCCTACATTTTTAGATAAAAGAACAATAATTTTATATTCAATCGGTGTCAAATGCACCTCTTTATCATCTACTTTTACAATTCTTTTTTCATAATCAATTAATAGATTACCGATTGTAATTCGATCAATTTCCGGATGATTATCCTCTCGTGCCTTCTGATTATGTCTTACTGCAGTTCTGATTCTTGCCAGAAGCTCCGAGGTTCCAAAGGGCTTGGTGATATAATCATCCGCACCAAGATCCAGTGCTTCTACCTTCTCTCTCTCATGGCCTCTTGCAGATACAACCACAATCGGAACGCTGCTCCATTCACGAATGTCTTTTAGTACATCTACACCATCCATATCCGGTAAACCAAGATCAAGCAATATCAGATCCGGGCAATGAGAAGCGGTTAAAGCAAGCGCATCCTTACCCGTCTCGGCTTTAATGACATTATAATTATTATGCGTCAGAATTGTCGAAATAAAATTACTGATTGCTAATTCATCCTCCACTAACAAAATAACCAAATTCTTATTCATTTCACACCTCCATAAAACCGCTGAAGCAATAATTTTTATTTTTAATTATTAATTTGAGTGATAAAAGACAGTCTGTAACTGCTGTTATTATCTATTAATTTTAGTATTAGGCAAATATATTTTGGGGCAAATATCATTTATTTTCCTGGCATAGTTAGACCCTACGATTTATAGCGGAAGTGTAAATCGAAATACCGCTCCGCCTCCTTCACGGTTATCTGCTTCCATCCTTCCCTGGTGCGCTTTTACAATGGACATGCAGATGGAAAGACCAATTCCCATACCTCTGGAAGAATCGGAGGTACGTTTTCCATTTGGAACATAGGATTCAAATAAATATGGGAAATCCTGCTCTGGTATTCCTTCCCCATTATCAGATACTTCAAATACGGCAAAATCATTTTCCTTTTTTAATGATACTTGAATCAAAGTCTCACCGGAATGCTTAATCGCATTTTCTATCAGATTAATGATTACCTGTTCAATCAAGGTAGCATCCATTGGCACCATAAGTAATTCTTCCGGCACCGTAACATTTATCTTCTGTAAAGGGAATCTCTTTCTGATTCTGCCGATTGCCGCTGCTACTATTTCCTCTGCAGCTTCCGGTGTCTTCGTTACATTGGCAGTATCCTCATTAATCCTTGTGACTGACAATAAATTCTCCACCATACGAATCAGCCATTGGGAATCATCCTTAATATGGGATATCAGCTGATTCTTAGTTTCATTATCGAGTGTATCCTTATTCTCGAGAATTGCTGAGCTAGCTCCAAGAATACCGGTAAGAGGGGTCCTCAGATCATGAGAGATTGCACGAAGTAAATTACTTCTCATTTTCTCTTTTTCTGTTTCTACAAGAATAGAACGTTGTTCATCCGATAATCTTTGCCGCTCCAGTGCCATAGCAACAAGTGAGGTGATTCTTCTTAAGAAGGAACGACTTCTCTGATCAACCTTCTGTCCATTTGGGCATGCAATCCCAAGAACAGCGAGAACATTGCCCTGAAAGATAACCGGTATATAAAATGCCTTTGCTTCCATAAAAGTATCCGTACCGGCTCCTGCACGCTTTTGGTTGATAAATACCCAGTGGGCAACCGCACTTTCTTCTGCCGATAACAGATAGGAAGCGTCTTCTTCATTTTGAGCAAGCTTAAGTC
>JAEWMT010000115.1 GCA_023393095.1 Bacillota bacterium | reverse complement strand
AACTTACCATCAATAAATGTAGAACTGCTTCCCATAATCTTTGGCATATCCAGTCCGCCTGCAACTAATAGATAGGTTCGCATACCAACTTTACAATCCTTAAACTTTAGAATCTGCATTGGTGCAGCATGAATTACCTGATACATACCAAGCTCTTCCCCATCCAGTGTTGCATGCATATTAGCACCTGTGATACAAAAACTCATGGTAGTTCTAAAGCGATAGCTCCCACCCTTAAGTGTCAGCTCCAGCCCAGGTGCATTTTCGGGATTTCCCAACAGCTTGTTACCGATTCTAAAATTATAGCTATCAAATGGCCCGCAGGGAGGAACACCAACAAACCAATACCCAATCATACCGGGATAATCCTGAACCGTAGTCTGAACACCGCCATCGATTACTTCAATTGCATTTTCTTCTGGGATGAAATTATTCAGCATTCCGGTGAACAGAGAACCCTTATTATATTCTTCTGTTTCAATTAACGCATTTAAATACTGCATATTCGTAGTGAGTCCATATATTCGTGATTCTGTAAGCACTTGTTTCATCTTACCTATGGCATCCGCTCTGTCCTCTCCATGAACAATAAGTTTCGCTAACATTGGATCATAAAGGGAGGTCACTTCTATCCCCTTTTGAATCCACGTTTCTATTCTTGCCAAAGCATTAAATTGTACTGCATCGATTTTACCTGTACTAGGCCTGAAACCATTAATACAATCCTCAGCATAGATACGAACCTCAATTGCGTGCCCTTTTGGTTTACCAACCTGGGCTTTTATGTCCTTTAATGCTCCCGCTGCCTCCTTAACCATCCATTCAACCAAATCAATATCCAAAACTTCTTCCGTGATACCATGCTCCACTTGAAGTCTTGTATTTACTTCCAGAAAGTAAAACTCCCTTGTTGCTTCATCATATAGAAATTCAACTGTACCTGCACTTCGATAAGATGCTTCTTTTGCTAGCCTTTCTGCGGCTGCATACATCTTCTCTCTGACACTGTTCTTAAGATTGGGAGCCGGGCTTTCCTCTACTACCTTCTGATTTCTTCTTTGTACCGAGCAGTCCCGCTCACCCAAGGCTGCTGCCTCACCGAATTCATTACCAAATATCTGTACCTCCACATGTCTAGAACGAACTATATACTTTTCAACAAATACACCTGCATTACTAAAATTAACTGCTGCCAGATAGCATACCCCTTCATAAGCATGCTCAAGTTCTTCAGAAGAATTACAGATACGCATTCCAATTCCGCCGCCACCCGCTGTACTTTTTAATATTACCGGATAGCCGATTTTCTCAGCTTCCTCTATCGCCTCATCTTTCCCACTTAAAAGTCCTGAACCAGGAAGCAAAGAAACCCCGGCTCTCGCTGCTAATTCTCTGGCAGAATGCTTTAATCCAAACAGTTCGATCTGTTCCGATGTAGGTCCTATAAATTTAATTCCGTTTGACTCACATTCTCTTGCAAAATTAGTATTTTCGCTTAAGAAACCATATCCAGGATGGATTGCCTGGGCACCTGTCATAATGGCCGCATCAAGAATTTTTTTGGTATCCAGATAGGTTTCTTTCGCAGTTCCTTCTCCAAGCAAAATGGCTTCGTCAGCATTCTCAACATGAAGGCTATCCTGATCAGCTTTCGAATACACAGCCACACTTTTTATTCCCATTTTCTTTAACGTTCGTTCTATTCTTACTGCAATTGCTCCACGATTCGCAATCAGCACTTTATTAAACATATAGATTGCTCCTTTTCAACTTATTTATGTTATTTTGCATCCCAGATAAGAAGCCTTACCGGAGTTGGATTATAAGCATTGCAAGGATTATTTAACTGGGGACAATTACTGATCAGTACCATGGTGTGTTCCAAAGCTTTCATTTCTACATATTTACCCGGTGCGGATACCCCATCATCAAATTTGAGTCCACCTTCCTTTGTAACAGGAACGTTCATAAAGAAGTTAATATTCGGTGCCAGATCACGTTTCATAAAGCGGTTGGAATCTTTTGCAAGCTGTAACATAAAACTATCACGGCAGTTGTGCATATCTATCTTCTCTCTGGCATACCGTACTGTATTGCTTTGGGAGGAACATGCCCCGCCAATGGTATCATGTCGTCCTGTCAGGTCTGCTGTTATTTCTAACAATGGTTTACCTGACTCAGTTCTTAATATACTTCCTGTTGTTAAGTAAATGTTCTTCTGCATAACAATTGTCGTAACTGCTCCGTAATGATCTTCGGGATTCGTCATATCATAAAATGTTGTATCTACCGCCTGATTACCTTCCATATCAAGGATTCGAAAACTTTGTCCCGGTTTTAACTCATGCATCCACCCCAGCCCTGCTTCAACTACTTCATCATAAACTGCAGCTTCTATCTTCAGATCACTTTCTTTTCTTATAAAACCATACATATTAACCTCCATCTGCCACTTCAGTGTGGCGTAAAATTATAAATTTCCTAAATAACAAACCCTTCTACCTACCAAGTAAATTGTAATAATCCCAAGTATTTTCAAATGCTCTGTAATTTTCAGGTCTGTGATTTACACATTCGTCCAGTAAATCTGCTTTAGGAGCATCATATACATCTATAATGACCGGCACGGAAGGATAAACGGCTGCAGGATTAAGGGGATTTGGTGTATTGGAAACGATCAATAATACATCCATCTCTGTTCTTAGCGTCACGGTAGCGCCTTCCTTGCAATGACCCTGTTCATAATGCATACTTCCATCTTCTTCTATGTAAACTTTTGAAAAAAGATTGACACATGGTACTAAATCTCTGGCACTCATATTATTTCTTATTAATTCCACTTTAAAATTCTCTTCACCGCATCTAAGATAATCATTTCTCATGTCCTGGTATGTTGTTTTACCATATTTCTCATCGGTCATAGCTCTCGTAGTATAACCTGAAATCGTATCATGCCACCCAAGACTGTCTTCTACAATGCTTACAAGAACTCGCCCGTTATCACTCATTAATACATTTCCTTTTGTTAAATGTGCAGTAAACTGAGCTTTTAAACTATCCGGCATATTATATCTTTCTGAAGTATCAAGCATGTTATACAACAGCAATGATACGTTTGCATCCTGCCCCATAGCCTTAAAATGAATATATTTATTTCTTCCGATATTGCCCGACCACTTTTCCCCTGGTTTTAATAACTTACTCCATATTTTCTGCATAATTTCCTCCGATCCGGTACCAGATAATTCGTTTTATCTGATATCCACAAAAATAAAAAAGGTGCAAGGACACGCATATATGCGTCTTTGCACCTTTCATCCGATAAGCAGGTTCTAAATCGTTCCGCCTATCTTTTACGTTACTGTATTTTAATATATTAAATTTTAAACACTTATTATCAATGATTCAATTACACCAAATTATGAAATACATACCTCCAATATAGAACTTTTAGCTTGCTCTATACTACTTTAGTATTATTTTAGTTTATTACTCTTCTACCTTGGCTGAGAAATATGCAAGTAACTGGGTTCTGCTATTAACATTTAATTTACTGTATATATTATAAATATGCTTCTTAACCGTTGAAATACTGATCATCATTTCTTCACTAATATCAACATTCGCATATCCCTGTTTAATCAACCAGATAACCTCTTTTTCCCTATCAGATAAATTATAATCATTATAAAGTCCTTCTAATTTACTTTCTTGATTATTTATATTATTGTCGTTAATTAAATTATATGTGATATTAGCAAGATGCTTTTTTAACACTCCCAATATGTAAATATCTTTTTCTGTAAAATCACCCAATTCCTTATTCCTGAATAAATTGATAATTCCGATTAATTTTTCATTTCTCATCAGCAGAATACCCGCTCCATACGGTATTTTAAGCGGCATTAAATAATGCCTATAAAATTCCGTTTTGGTTCTTACTTCCTCCTCTATAATATCGGTATCCCGATATACCGTGGTCTCAGTAATAATATCATAAACATACCTTAAATAATCCTTTTCATAAAAGTAGTTGATATATTCTTTTTTCTTATCCTCATCAATTCCAATAAAAAATGACTTCTCATATTTTATATTTTGATTTTTATCTAATACAACAAAATATCCTTTGGAATATGGAATCAGCATTCGAAACATCTTCAGCAGCTTTTCAGCCATAATGTCAATATTTTTGATAGTATAAATCTCCAATAAAATACTATTAATTGTATTCCATTCTGTCTCTTTAAGCATATCATACCTCCACGTCTCCCGGTTCTACGATTTATAATATATAGATCGTACTGTCTTTGCTGCGTTAGATATCTTTCGTTATTCATACCGCTATCAATCTTATTCCAACTTGATTGACAAATTTATTGATAAATACCTAATAAAAAAAGAACGAAGGAAATCCCAATGGGAACAACTTCGTTCAATCTTTAATGTATCATACTACGTTATCGGAAATTTTTCAAACTATTATTATAATGGATAATATTACTATTTTTATTCAATCATTTATTATCAAATATTTATCTTTACTTTTCAAACTGTCGACCCTCATGATCCACCGTATATTCTCCGGTATGTATCAGTTGAGAAATCGGTACAATCTGATATCCCTTATTCTGCAGCCCTTTTATAATGGATTCCAATGCCTTTGGTGTATCCTTTGCGCCGTTATGCATCAGTATGATGGAACCATTGCCAAGATGCTTATTGTTTACCACCATATTAATAATACTTTCCGTACCGTAATCTTTCCAGTCAAGACTGTCAGGTATGCATACAAATGTAAACTAATAAACTGTAATGTTATTCTGCCATTCTATGCTGATATTCTCCTCATTAAACTTGATAACCTTAATGAATTTACTAGCTAGGAGCTTCTTATCCTCTACAGTCAGCTCCTGCCACATATCAAGAGCATCTATAAGCTGTTTAGTATCCTCTGAGGTTGATGTAGTAATCTGTTGCTCCTGCATCTTCTTAATGAGCTTATTCTTCTCTGCATCAAGAGCCTCAACCTTAGGCTGAATGTACTTAGCTAAAGTGCCTCCATCTGCTATTTGAGAGATAAGATTGTCTATCTGCTGTTCAATAGTAGCTATCTTGACCTTGTACTCATTCATTTTCTTAGCATCTACAGCCTTATGCTTATGGAGCAGGTCTTTATTAGCTCTAACAACTCTGAATATCTCCTGCTCAACATAAGGCTCTATATCCTCCACCTTGTAAGTTGTCTGATTACCCTCACATACATTATGCTGATTTTTACCTCTACATACTAGGTATTTATTGTCTTTGTATCCTGTGTATACTGACATGGAGTAGCCACATTTACCACACTTGATAATCCCTGAGAGCCATGAGTGCTTACCTTTACCTGTATTCTTTACCTGCTTATTATTATCTAGCTTGTATTGCACCTTTAAGAATGTCATGCTGTCTATAACTCCACTATGGAGTGCAAGAGATACTGTATGATTAGATACATCTGTATATTTTCTCTCATTAGTAGCTCTCTTTCCATAGAGGTAGAGTCCATTACCTGAGACATAATCAGCTACCTCATTGCTCATTATACAGCCTTTAGAGCTATAGTAGCTGTAGATGTCAGCATCAGAGATAACATACACAGGATTTCTCATTATCCTACTGAGCTTACAACTGTCCCAATTCTTACCTTGAGGAGCAGGGATGCCCTTATCATTGAGATACCTTGATATCATGCCTAGAGACATCTCCTCATAAGCATACTTGTTGAATATATCTGTCAGTACTGCAATATTGTCAGGATGCTCAGCTAAGGTGTAGGTCTTTTTACCCTCTACATGAGTCTCTACTTTCTCAAAGCCATATGGAGCTACTCCACCCATATAAAAACCTATTTTACCTCTTGCATAGTAATTATCCTTTATTCTGTTTTGAATAGTCTCCCTCTCTAACTGAGCAAAGACCATGGTAATTGACAGCATTGCATTACCCATAGGAGTAGAGGTATCAAAATTCTCAGTAGTGCTGATAAACTCTACATGATACTTTTTAAATAAGTCCATAATACCTGCAAAGTCAAGCAATGACCTACTAATCCTGTCAAGTTTATAAACTACTACTCTTGAGATTAAGCCTTTCTTAATATCTGTCAGGAGAGACTCAAATGCAGGTCTATGGATGTTAGAGCCTGAGTAACCTTTATCTGAGTAAACCTTGTAGCTGTCCTCTGTGCCATCATCCAATATAGTTTTGAGCTTACATTTCTCTATCTGAGTCTCAATGGAGATACTGTCTTTCTTGTCTACTGACTGTCTGCTGTATATTGCTATCATTCTGATTTAACCTCCAATGTAAAAAAATAGCAGGAAACAATATACCTGCCTCCTGCTGTTATTATACTATAGTATTAAATTTCTGTCCAATGGTATTATTAACTTAATCATCCCACTGTAAATTAATTAATGTACAATGTCTTTTCTCTTATCCACTCTGCTAAGTAATGCTGATACCTCCTCAGCAAGCTTTTCTAGGTCTGCCTCTTTGTCCTCTGTTTGTGTATATATGTTAGTTATTTTAAAAATCCCATAAGTGGATGTATGAGTAGTTATGATTTCTGTCATAAAGTATTCCCCCTAATGTGCTCATAATATGCCTATGCAGGATGAGGTTGTCTCTATTCCCTGCATAATGTGTTTTTTGCTACACATATTCATTAGAGAAGTGATTAGAAGCTGTGACAGGTTAAAAGCAATATAAAAAAGAGAGACAGCTTTTAAGGCATCTCCCTCATAAACTCCTCATGTATATCTGCCCATCTTGCCCCTGTAGCAATCATACCAACAGTAGACCTGCTGATATTAAACTGTTTAGCAATCTCTGCCTGAGCTATTCCTTTATTGTAGTATAAGTCAAGTATCTGCCTAGTCTGTGTAACATTCAGCTTGTGAGTCTTTCTTCTTACATCTGTTCTATTTAGACTCTTGAACATTGAAAACATTCCTCTATGAGCTTTGCCCCTAAGTATATTCCTTGCTGAGCACAAAGGAAGATTAAAAGCATTTGACAGTTCCTCTAGGCTCTTCCCTTGCTGATAATAAGCCTCTAGCATACCATAAGCCTGATACACATTGACCTGAGACTCCAAGGGTCTCTCTAATAGTCCTGTAACATAAGCATGTGTACTATTTTGAGCAGGAGTAAGATACTCAAGATTTCCTAGGCTATTATAAGTTTTATCACCATTGATATGATTAATAGTCATGCCATCTGCCATATGCCCAATATACCCCTCAGCATCAGCTAAAATCATTACAATGTGATGTGTAAATACTGTGTAATACTTCTTTGTAACATTGTCATAGATGCCATAGTAAGCATAGCCATCAGCATTAGTCTGCTCTTTCCTGATACATCCCCTATTAAGCATAGCCATCTCTACAGCTCCTGTGGCAAGGTTATAACTGCTATTCCCTTGCATCATCACTTTATTTACAAGTCTAACTCTGAATTCTAACTGCTCCCTGTTACATCTTCTCATCTGAAAATCTCCTTGTACTCATATAATTTAAAGTGACATTGTCCCTAAATAAAAGAGCAGTAAGCCACTGCCTACTGCCCCTCTGTACTATTTACTCCCTAACTTTGCTAGCTTATCAGCTTGCCTTTTTGATAGACCTGCACTAATCATGTGCAATGGATGCTTGCCTTTTGTAGAGCTTGTATCCTTTTTGTGGGAACTGTTGTTACCCTCCATGTATTTTTTATCCATAGTCATTCCTCCTTGTATTTTTATGTTCTAACTGATGCCTTGCAATTTTCACTATCTTTTCTAGGTCTGCCTATTTTAGCTTTCTTAGTAGATAGCTCTTTCTGCTCCTCATGGTATATATGCCTCATCAGGAGTGAGTCAGGTAAGTAGTACCCTTTATGAGGCAAGTATTGCACCCTTAATAGAGTGAGTCCATCCTCTGAGATAACAGGATGAGGATACACATCAATAAATCCACTTTTTGTGAGTCTCCACTTACTTGACATTGCCATTAATTCATAAGATTTAAACAATATCTTATCTAGTCTGCTCTCAATATCCTCACCAGTATCTGTCTTTCTGATAAATCTCTTATTCCTGTTTCTCATTATTAGTACCTCCTATACTCCTGATAATGAAAAGGGAGGCATCTCTGCCCCCTCAGTATCTTTATCTGCTAATGATTTACCTGTCCCTGTAAGGTCTCCCTATACCTCTGAACTCTTATTTAAGTTTATAAGCCATTCCAATATAGAAGTCTCTATCTGCCATATATAATCCATTTACATTGGTTTTTGATACTCCTGTTTCCTTAGTAACTCTGTTTATATGGTAATCTACATCTCTCATCTCAGCATCAATCTCACTCAGTACCTCAGTCAATAAGCTGATATTAAATGTAGTAACTACTTGCTTAATATGGTCTAGTATCAAGTGAGCCTCCCTCATAGCATTTAATCCTAACTGATAAGCATTTACTACCTCAGTAACAAGTTCTGATTTCTTCTTATCATGTAGGGACTGAATTACTTTATCAGCAACTTTAGCTTTAGTCTCTGCCACAGCCCTCTGAGCTTCTAACTCAATAAGAGCAGTAACTGCCTCAGCTTGAGATACATCAATCACTCTTATGTCTTCTGCAATCTTATTGTATACCTTTTTAGCTATTTCTCTGTCATCCTCAGCTTTCTCAATAAGAACAGCATATTTCTCCTCAATAGAGAGGATTGTAATTATTGATGCTTGAACCACTTTTTTAGCAGGAATATTATTTTCTATTTCTGCTCTTACCTGCCCCTTAGATACATCATTAAAGCCTATCTGTGCTAATAAAGATAATAAGTTCATTTTAGTTTTATTCATCCTTTTTCTCCTTTTCTGTGTTTGGTTTTTAGTCCTCATTTATTTCAGCAATATACTGTTGGTACTTGTCTTTGAGCTTTTCCTGTTTAGCATCCAATTTGGCTAAAAAGACTTTTATAGACATCTCAGACACCTCTGGGAAGTGCTCTAAATATAAAGTATAATCCCACTCTACATCCTCATATTTTGGTAATAAAATTGCTGTCTTTGTATCAGCCTTTTCATTGATTTTATTAAAATGAGCAAACATCTCTTTACCTTGCTCAACTCCAAACATATCTGTTAGCTCTCTTTCAGTTAGACTAGACTTAAGAGCAGGTCTCTTACCATCCATCCTGTCAAAGTCTATATGAGTTCTATTCATCTCTTTAGCAGGTGTGCCTGATGCTAATTTCAACAGCCTTAATGTCTTAGCATGGTTTACAAAAGCATCTGTAACTTTTCCATTGAATAGACTGATAAGTAACAGTCCTAATGTCTGACACTCCAACCTTACAAGAGGATTTTCTAATTCCATTGTCATAGCATTGTAGGTATTACCCACTGTTTTCTCTGTACCTTGATATAAAAAAGGACTCTCTGCAATTACTGACTTTATCAATAGTACTATCTGTTTATCAGTAATAATCTGAGAAAGATTGTCTGACATAAAACATCTTAAAGTAGCATTTCTAAAGTCAGTAAACTGCTTAAATTCTGATTTAGTAATACCAAAGTACTCAAGAATTACAGCTAGGTCTTTTGTAGCAGTCTTAGGACTCTTTAATCTTGCTAACAAGTTCTCATATACAGCCTCAAGTGCTGACTCATCAATTACACCATCAACATTTTTAAGCTCAGGAGCATCTGAGTATTTCTCATAACTTGCAGTGTAAAGGTCTAGGTAGTCCTTTTTGTGAGTCCTCAACTGTCTTGTGCTTATGCCTACAAGTGGATGAGAACTAAATTCCTCTTGTGTACAGTCTAGTACTGACTGGCAGTGAGCCAAAGCCTGTACCATCTCACTCCTATTAGCTACATTATAATTGCAGATAATAGAGCTAAGTAACTCCTGTTTCCTATCATCTGTAGCCTCTTTAAATTCATATTTAAGCATCTGCTAACCTCCTTTATTAAAGGATGAGGCTGTATTGTTACTTCCTAAAGTGCCTCCTCCCTGTCTTACTATAGTCTAGCTGTGGAGGCTTAAAACAAGTATATTTTTAAAAAAAGTAGGAAGTAATGAGGAAGTATATAATACTCTCACAGATGCCTCATGTGTTTTACACTACACAAGAAAATGAGACATCACTTACTACTTGAAGATATAAGGATACAAGATGTAAGATAGGTATTAGAATTTGGTACAAAGAGTACTGCAGATTACTATTGTCTCAGTTTTTGGTACAAGAGATATATTAAAGCATGACTCAGAACACTTGATATTCAAGTCTTTGCTCAGTTTGCCAATATTCTACCTGTACAACTAATTGGTACATCAGAGTTACACTGTACTCAACTGCCTGTTATGTACTTGATACCTATTTAATAGCCCAAGAAAGTACAAGAAATAGTCCTATGACACTTGAGCATTTCTTCCCTTTTTGATGCTAACACTTGAGCATTATTACTCTTTTTGAAAATAGAGCAAACCCTTATGTATCAATAGATGAGACCACTTTTTTGGCTTTGCTATCCCTCTTATATCTTGAGCATGAACCAAAGCATAGGCTAAAGCCTAGAGTCCTGAGCAGGCTCAGTCCTCCCTACTATAATTAAAAGCTAGCTAATATGCCTGATTTACAACAATAACTCTGCCAATACCACAGTCTCAGGAGCAGTATATAAAGCAGGGACTGTAGGCATATCTTTGTATACTTTTACAGTCTTAGATATTCTCTTGGTTTTTTAGTGAGTATGACTTTAGGCAGACTCTAGAGCTTTGCTCCAATAGATGTAGGGTCACAGCAGGGGCTGAACACTGTAATTTATTAATAGTAGTTTATACTTGACATTACTATAGTTTTAATCTAGAAATTTAAAACAAAAACTGTTACAGACTACTTTAATACTGTGCTGTCAGATGGATATACAGGTGAGAGGAGCTAATGTACTAATGCTCCCTACTATATCAGGCAGAGGAGAAATAGGGGAATGTCACAGGAATTTATAAATAGAGATACAGGTGAAATAGTTGAAATAGCATCATATAGAACTCCTGCACAGCATGAGGCATATTTAGCTAAGAAACAGAAAGAGGCAGTAATAAAAAGAGCAGGTAGTCCTTTTGTATTTACAGAGCTGGATGCTTTAAAGGGAGGTCTATCAGTGCTGAATAATAAGGATTTGGGATACTTTCTATTAATGCAGACTTATGTTGATTATAAAAATATGGTAAAGGTCTATGCAGATGCAAAGACTCCAATGTCAGTGAATGATATAGCAGTAGCTCTAGATGTTACCCCAAAGACAGTAGGAAACCTTTTAATTAAGCTAGAAAAGCTAAGCATAATCCACAGAGAAAAGGTTGAGGTATCAGGCAAGAGATATAAAGCTGTATTTATTAACTCTGATTTCTGCTTTAGAAAAGGTGTAGGAGCTGTGTTTAGCAATAAAAAGACAGATAAGGCTGTAAAGGTTTTTGTTAATAGCTTGCAGGAGGCTTATAAGCAAGGATTACAGCCTGCTGATATAGGCTTTATCTATAAAACTATTCAGTTTATCCATTATGATACTAACCTACTAGTAATTAATCCATCAGAAAAAGTGATAGACAGTGTACAGACTTTATCTCTTGAGGCTCTTGCTGATGTTATGCAGTTATCTACTGAGGAGACCTCTAGAAAGATAGGTAATCTACAATGGAATAGGATGTATGTCTATGGAAAAATCAAAGTGGGCAGAGAATTGATGATTAAAGCTAACCCATATCTGCTGTACAGAAAATCAGGAGATTTTAATGATATACTAGGAGCTGAGTTCAAGGTGAATAAATGCAATGCTATATGAGGGTTATCCCTCCCTTGAGCAAGGTCTTATTACTGATATGTAAACATATTGTATTTACCATACTCTTCATGTATAATATTACCAACTATACAAAACAAGAAAATATTGGAGGATATTAATTGAAAAAGATAATAAGCTTAATAGTTATATTATTGTTAATGACTTTTTTAACTAGTTGTTCTAACAAAGCATCTCTAGAGCTTATCAGTTCAAGTGCTACTATTTCCAATGATAAAAGCATAGCAGGGTCAATAGGTATTACTGAGGGGGAAAAGAAAGGACAGGAGCTAGTTCCTACAGTATTGTATTATCAATTTACTATTAAAAATACAGGGTGGAGAAAGATTGGTGGCATTGGTAACAAAGGTTTAGCTGTAAAAATTGAACCTCATGATAAATTAAAGGCTACATCAGAAGATATAATTGGTTTTAACATTTTTAATCCTGATGACTATATGAATTCAGGGTTAGGATTTGGTTACTCATATGATACTATGATTAAATCAGGGAAAGAGGGGAATTTTACTCTAACATATAGTTTAGGAGTTAGTGAGGAGAGTCCTAATGTCAAACTCATTACTCCATCTGATGAATTATTGGCAGAGATTAAAAATCAAGCCCTAGATGCATCATTGATAGTAACTTGTGATGGTAAAGAGATTGCTAGATTTGATTTAAGTAAAGAGTAATGTTTACAATTATGTTTATAGGTGTGCCCTTTCTTATATCTTTTACTTTGAGGACAGCTTAATCTACAATTAGGGTACTAAGAGGAAATATTGAGGCTATTTGTAGGTATCTGTAGGAGGCTTAAGTAGCTTTTTTGAAACTGTAGGAATACAGAAAGACAATACAGATAGTAGTAGTTAGTGACTTTAACCCTCTGCTATATAGGGCTTTGAGAGTTCTCTAGGAGGATGCTGTAGTTGTAGGAGCAACATAGAAATACCCATGAGACACAGCTCCTGCATCCCTCCCTCCTGATAGATTTTAAGCAGTTACAGGCATAAGAAATAGCAGATTAATGGAACAGACTGACTCCCTGCCATTCCCTCCCCTCAGTAAATAATATTTAGGTACATTATATTAACAGATTGTAACACTTGTGTATCTTGTACTTAGTGCCTCTCCTCCTGCTAAACCAGAGCTATTGTATTGGCACAAACAGCTTGTTATTGTTCTGATGTTATTACACAGACTTATTACACATGGTAAACCTGATAAAATGGTAGTGTGCTTAATAGTGTAAAAAACAAGTGTATTTTACACAGTTTGCATCATGAGCAGTAAGCCTCTGTGGTAATATACAATAAAAAAGAGAGTAGACCAAATAAGTCTGCTCCCTTTGTAAGTATCCTAGTTCAGTGTGGTTTGTTCTCTCTCCCTCAGTTTATTATATAGAGTCTTTCTGCTTATGCCTGTAATATCAGCTATTTCCTTTGAAGTATGACATCCTCCATCATAAAGTTCTAGGGCATGAGCTACTTTATTTTTATTAGCCTTAGGTCTGCCAAACTCCACACCTTTAGTCATAGCAATTTTGACTCCCTCCCTAACCCTGCCTACTATCATCTGCCTCTCCATCTGAGCCAAAGCTCCCATGATTGTCAGGAGAAAGTCTGACATAGGATTATCTGATGTAGTATCTAGCCATGTATCATTTATTGACTTGAGGTAAGCTCCTTTGTTCTTTATTATCTCCACTATCTCAAGTAAGTCCTTTGTAGACCTGCTTAGTCTGTCAATGCTTAGGATGATGACTGTATCCCCTGCCTCTAGATGATTTAGCATCTTATTAAGTTCAGGTCTCTCCCTCTTTGCTCCTGACATCCTATCCTGATATATTCCATCACATTGCTCCTTTAGCTGTGCCTCCTGCCTGTCAAAGCTCTGTGTATCCTTTACTGTAGATATTCTCATGTAGCCAAATGTCCTGCCCATATTCTCAACCTCTCCTGATAAATATTCAATGGTAGCTCCTCTCTTTAATATCTCCTGTTCAAGCTTTAGTGCCTGATATACATCCCTAGATAATCTGTATCTAGATGGTATTATGACCTTATCTCCCTGCCCTAGATACTTTAGCATAGCATCAAATCTATCTCTCTCCTCCTCAGTACCAAATATCAAATCTTGATATATAGCATCTGCTCCTGTCTCTTTATCAATCTCCTTAGGATTAAAATCCAACTCCTCTTTGTAGCCTACCCTCATATAAATTACTGTTCTCATATTGATGTCCACCTTTCTAGTAGATAGGATGTTAAACCTGATTGTGTGTATTATGTATGTGTAATAATCCTATTTTACAGCTGAGGAGCTTGTATTACAAACATAAAAGAGTGTATCCATTATTTACATATAAGGTGTATAAGCCTATTGTAACCTCTAAAACAGACTAAACAAAAAGGCAATCAGTCATTGTAAGTATGGTTGAGTTGCTGTTAAGGACTTTATGCCCCCACACCATCCCCCCTACCCCCTGTTGAGCAGTCAGTCTCCCTAATATAATATACATAACCTATTTAGGCAGTATCAACAGGCAGTAAAGCTATACAAATATCAGTACATATATGCTGTGGGATACCTTAGAAATGAGCCTCTGTAAGGATAGTACCCTCTGTAAAACAGGAAAAGCCTTATATAAAATCATAGTTCCTGAGCTACAAACTAGGAGGAAGTCTGTTTGATAGAGTTATAGAATGGCAAAGACTAAGGGAGAGATTTATAAGTCCCTCCCTTGATGCAGAATATTGTGATATTAAAATGTATGTAAGACTCCTTTTTCTTGCTTTATATTATAAATCCACTTGTCTCCTGTGGGACTAACATTTATATTTATCTCTGATATTTCATATATAGTTTTCTCTACAAAATCAGTTTGACCTGAATTATACTTCTTAAGAAATATATCATTGCATACAGTTCTATCTAAACCATCAGGAGGGAGTAATGCTAGTTCATATGCCTGAGCCTCTTGGGTACTTAACCCTCCCTTTGTATTTAATCCTACAAACAGACTTGTACTATTTTTTCTATTTTTACCACCAATTACAAAACAGTAAGGATATGATAATAATAAAGTTAGTTTTTTTTCAGTTAGTCCCTTATAAAACTCTTTAATTATTTCTAGTAAATCATCTGTGAACATCTTTTCTTTATCTCTTATTTTATCTATCTCCATTTTAATTGCTGTCAACATTGCTGTGTTACCTGCTGATGCAAAGGCTAGATGCTCATTTATAATTATTACCTTGTCAGAGTCATCACTGTACTGACCATTGTATTTATTTGTTTCTCTCTTATCCCCTGCTATAATAATTTGATTTTCTTCTTTTATTCCAAATATTACACTCATATTATTGCCCTCCATTACTTGACTTGGTTTTATGAACTTTCCATTATTATACATCTATTTTAAAGGCACATCAATGTGTTTATCCAATAAAAAGGAGCAGATAGATTTCTCTATCTACTCACTAATGCTAAACTTTTCTAGCCTGCTCTCTGCTCCTCTAGTTCTTTCATATACTTGATATATGCCTGTTTCATTTCATAAGAAGCATCCTCTCTGATGCCATCCATCTCTCCATCCTCATTAAGTGTGATGTAATCCCAAAAATAGGTTTGCTACCATTTAAACACACTCCTTTACATCTTAGTGCTGTTATAATCCTCAGATATCTTTCAAGATAAGCTTTGACCAACTTGTCCTCTTGCTCATTCTCTATCTCATTAAATAATAGCATCCTCAGGAGCATGTTCAAAGTCTAGCAGTTCCTCCCATGTCTTACCCTGTCTAATACATTCCTCATAAACAGCTATTACTCCACCTAACTCCTCTACACCCTTTGGATAACCATATGGCACACATAAGCCTATTGGTTCACCACCTACCTTATCATTATACTCTATATAGGCTCTGCCCTCCTCAGTCCATGCAATTAGTTCTCTGTTATCTTTACCAATTATCCTTTTAGCCATGCTGTTTCCCCTCTCATTAGTAATGTGTGGCAATGCCCTGTTCATCAGGTTCTCCACTAATCTGTTTGAAAAACTGTTCAAACTCTTGTTTTGCCCACTCAGGAGCATCCTGATTAATATGCCATTGTTCATCCTGTCCAATATAGGCATATCCCTCTTTAAAAAATCTAGGTTCTTTTAATTCTACTTTAACTACAGATTTTTCCATCTACTACACCCCTCTTACTATAAACCATTATACCCTAAGTCATACTAGAATTACAGCACCACAATATAAAAGAGATAACCCTGTAAGCTTACCCTTATGAGTTATCCCTTTAAATAAGCCATTTCTGGCTAGTTTACTTTTATATTCAGTCTTTCCACATCCCATTGAATCGTATAGTACCCGCAATCTCTTGCTGTTCCTACCAGCCTATCATTATAATCGCCATATGGAGCACGGAACAGATTCATTTCGATTCCGGTCAGTTCTTTTACTCGCTTATGAACCTTTATGATTTCCTGATCACACTGCTCCTTAGATAGTTGGGACATCTGCTTATGATTCTCACTGTGATTACCTAGATCATGACCGGCTTCTGCTATTGCTTTCACATCATCAGGATATTTATTTACCCAACCTCCAGTCATAAAGAATGTGACTTTAATATTATATTTATCCAATATAGCCAGGATGTTTCGAGTGTCCTCATTCCCCCATGCTGCATCAAAGCTTAACGCTACCTGTTTCTTATCCGTATTAACGCAATAGATAGGCAAATCCCTTTTACTGCCTGTACTGGATACCGTTATGGCACCGGGAAGAACTTTGATACCAAACCCTGTTATCATTAATATACTCAAAACTACAATACCAACTTTTACAAATAAAGTAATTACCGAATCTTTTTTATTCATGGTCTCCCGATTTTCGTTTGGTTCCATAGCTTCACCAGATTACTATTGTCTTACTATAAATATATCGTGACGGCTAGTTCATTATTCCATAAGGAAGACTTCAATATATGGATGTCTTTTTATAAAAAGCGAAGCCTCAAATTTATTACGACGCCATGGGTTAAGTCCCAACAATTTACCAATAACATTATTAATAAAGAGATGGAATATGAGAACAAAGAATGTGTGCGCACATTCTCCGCGCCCGAGCGGGTTACGTAGTAACATACTTCCTTACCGCGAGGTGCGCATCCTGCACGGAGTGCTTTTTATTTCATAGGACGCAATTCCCTATGAAATAATAAAAAGAGAGGTTGACCTCCTCTCTTCTTAGTTAATATTTAGGTAATTGCGATACAATATAGTCTTTGTAATTGTATACACAGCGGATTTACCTACTTATTAATTTCAAATTTCTTTATCCTACTCACTAAGATAGAACCAAGGATACCAATTAAAGTTCCTGTGATCGCACCGGAAAGTAATAGAAACGGGAGGTAATTGATCAGCATAATATTATTTACTACCCATACAGCAACCAGAATTTGTCCTATATTATGAGCTATTCCGCCTATAATACTGACTCCCGTTATGCTAAATATTTTAATCTTGCTGAATAATGCCATCAGAAACCAGCTTAGGATACCACCCACAAGACTAAACATCATCATAGACAAGCTGCCAAAAGTAAATCCTACTAAGATGATTCGAATAACCGATAATATAAACGCATCCTTAGCTCCCATAATGTATAGACCTGATAAAACCACCAGATTTGCAAGACCCAGTTTTATTCCGGGTATCGGAATCGGAAGTGGTATCATACTTTCGATATAGCTTAAGAGAAAAGCTAAAGCAATAAATATTCCATAAGTTGCTACTCTTTTTGATTTCATTGCTGCTCCTTCTATTTCGCAATCATGTCAACATCACTTTCCTCACCATTTACGATTTGAAGAACTACTTTATGAGGAAGACATACAATTGTTTCACCATTATAATGTATCTTTTTATGCTTTACACATATTTTATCGGGGCAACTAGCATCTGTCATATCCACTATACCATCTTTTACTTCAACAATATTATATTCTCCGTTATCTTCCTCTATTGTAAATTTTGTATCCTGATTTAGGTTCAGTGTTTTGTACTCTTTGCCATCAATGGTGATAACAACCTTGCTTCCTTCAGACTTCCTGAGATTTATAATGAAGATTGCCGCCAATGCAATTAATAATACTATTCCAATTAATAAAATATCATTTTTTTTAATCATTATCTACACCTTTACAATATAACCTTTAACGTATCGTTTCACAGTGAACACCTTCAGAATTTATTATTTTCTTTTTTATGAAATATAGCTTCCATCAAATCTCTATTTTCTAATAAATTTATCAAATCCGGGACTGGATTTCATTGATCCATCTTTAAACACCCAGAGTGCTTCCGTATCCTTAAGAGATTCAATTAATTTTAATCCTTGCTCGTAAGGCATATTAAAAACTTTAGCTAGTGCATCTGCCATCCCAGAATCCTTACACACAATGGAAACAGAAAGAAAATATTCTGCCGGCATTAAAGTATCAGGGTCGATTATGTGATGATACTGTTTTCCATTGACCGTATAGTATCTTTCATAAACCCCACTTGTAACGAGCGAATAATCCTTTAGATTAAGGATACAGAGATTTTTATCTTTACTTTCCAAATCCGGATTTTGGATTCCAATACTCCAGGCTTCCTCTTTATTCTTGCCTTCGAGCTTACTTCCAATCGTCCGTACATTACCACCAACAGAAATAGTCCCGTTAGTAAAGCCTTCCTTGCTTATATATTCACAAACCTTCTCCGTTGCATATCCCTTCGCAATTGCACCTACATCAAGGCTCATCTCCGGATCTTTTAGATATACAGTTGACTTAGCCTCGTCAATAATTAAATCATTAATATCCGTATGTTTTGATTTTTCTTTCAGAACATCCATGGGTGGAAGTACGGCTTTGTCTGGGTCATTTAGACCCGCTTCACGGTAATCATGCCAAACGGCTAGAACTGCGCCTAAAGCAACATTTAGTTTGCCATCGAGAAGTTTATATGCTTCTTTTGAGAATTTTAATAAATCTATAATTTTGCTATCTACCTTTATCGGTGATTTACCTGCATTATCATTGATTGTTTTTATATTATTAATTCCATCATAGTTATTATAGATATCATACAGCTCATGATACTCTTTTAATTTATCATGAATCATTTGAGCATGTCTGGCGAATTCTTCTTTGTTTTTGTCATATCCAACGATAGTTGTTACTGTATCAAAAACATCCAGAAAACTTGCTTGATAACGTTTTTCCTTGATATTACTGCATGCACCCAGATTGAATACCATTATTATAATTAATATAATGGCAATTATTTTTTTGCCCAAATCATTCACTCCTTATAGATCTTACTTAAATTCATCTATCTAAAAATGTAGCCGTATTCGTAGCTTATTGTATCATGAAACCAATATTAGCTTTATATATTAATATTAAAACAATACATTGAATAAGGCTACAAAAAATAATTTTCCTGTTCGTTAGATTGGGGGATGCATCATCTATGTCTTAAACGATGATATATCCCCCAATGTGAGCCTTCCGCGCTTTATTGCACGGATACACTGTGTTATGTTTTAAGTTACTTGTTATAATTTAATCGAGCACACATAATTATAATAAAACCAAATTATAAACTAAATTATTTAGCTGCATTAGCTACTGCTTTATCAACGATTGAAATAAGTGGAGTAACATGAATTGTTACGGAGCTTGTTAAATCAGCATCTGTTGTAACTCCCTGCTCATCTACAGCAATTCCTTTTACTTCGTCAATTGTCTTTCCGGTAGCATATGCTGCAAATGCATTCGCCTCTTCATACCATTCCTTGCCGATAGAAGATTTTGCTTTCATACCATAAGCTTCTTTTAATTCCTGTTTTGTCTGAGGTGCTGCTTTTAAATCAGTAGATATAACACCCTTTGTATCAAAGTTAACATTACCCTGAGAAGCATCAATTACACAGCTTGTTATTTTACCATCAGCACTTGTAGTTACTGCTGAATAATAGGAATACGCTTGTGCTAAGCCTTCTGCTTTTGCGCTTGCGTCTGCAGATTGACCCATATCGGTTGTCACTGAGAGACCAAGTTTATCTGCACTAGTTGCACCTAGATCCTGTGCATTTGCAACAGCTTTTTCAATCGCTTTCACAAAATCACCGATGTGTATTGTTACAGAAGATGTCAAATCAGCATCTGATGGAACACCTTGTTCATTCACAGCAATACCTTTTACTTCATCCAATGTTTTTCCAACCACATAGGCTGCAAATGCATCAGCTTGCTCATTCCATTCCTTTTTAATTCCTGATTTAGCTCCTAAGCCATATTCAGTACCAAGTTCCTGTTTTGATTTAAAAACAGTCTTAGCATCCGTTACAAGCTTACCTTCTTTAGAGAAGTTAATTTTAGTCTGAGCCGCATCAATCTTGCAGTCTAAGATTTTTCCGTCTTCGCCAACTAATACAGCTACAATCGTTGAATCTGTCTGAGCAAGACCGTCTTCTTTATCGGCATTTGCTGAATTTGCAAGGGAAGAAACAACAGCAAGACCTGTTTTAGCAGCTGCCCCTTTATCATCAGTTGAAGCTGGAGCTGTCGTAGCTGCGGCTGTTGTAGGTGCTGTTGTTGCAGCATCCGATGTGTCTTTTGCATCATTTTTTTTACCACAAGCAACAAACATAGAAGCTACTAATGTTAAGCTAAGTAGTAAAGTAAGTATTTTTTTCATAAATATCCTCCATTCTTCCGCCTGTGGCGGGATTTATTTATTTTTATAAACCAATCCTTTCGGATCAGAGAATAAACATTATATTTCTGCACAAAAATACAGTCTATTCCTTATAAGTATTCGATCACATCAACCTCAAGGCAACAAAACACTTATAAAAATAAATACTGTAATGCTACCCATAATAATCATGAAATTCTTAATTGAATAAATGAAAGTAACCGCTTTTTCCTGTCTTTCTAAAAAACTATTAATATTTTTTTGAACAATAATAATGGATAACAGAGAAAGTAGACAAACCGGAGATAAAGCTTTCATGATTACCATAATTATCATAGCAATATAAGGTGTATAATTTAATGCTGTAAATAATAAGAGAGAGCTCTTACCAATGTAATACGGTAAGGTATATCTCTTGACTGTAATATCCTTCTCAAGGTCACAGATATTATTTGCCAGCATGATATTGGCTGTTACAGAAAAAGGTATTACTGAAAAAATAATTAAGGTTAGCAACGGAATAGGCTTAAGCTCCAATGATATCGACTCAAGACTTAAGTGATATGTTAAAAAGGTGCCTTTCGGCATGTTAATATACATCAGGATAAAGGGTATCATTAACCCATAGAAAAATCCCGAAAAAACTTCACCCAGCGGTTGCCTTGATATAGGCACCGGCCCATAAGTATATAAAACACCACATATAAAACATAATGCCCCGGCCAGAAGAACAACAATATCAGTAAAATAAGCCAGGCTCAACCCCAATAGCGTACTAATGCCAAATAAGCAGTAAATAATAATGAAAGCCGTTTTTCGATTGAATCCCAAAATCTGCTCATTTGTTTTAGAATCAATGTAATTATTAATTGCTGTTGTCGTTAAATCAAAAAGAAACATAGCAGCAAAGAAGAGCAGGGTCAGCTTCCAGTTGATTTTCTGTTTCTGATACAATAAATACGCAATTGTTAACGCAAATGTAAATGTACTTGTAATCTTTGTTTTTATTTCTATATAATTTAAAAATCTATTCAGCAAATTAATCATCCATCCTATCAATATTTAATTAAGCTAATGCAAATATTTACTTGGTTTGGGTGATACGGGAGGCTTTATTTAATATGTTTACCAGTCTCTCTTTTTTCTTTTCGGTGATATCAAGCTCACTCAATCTTTTCATCGCTTTTTTATAATATTTCTGAATTAACATTCTGGTAAAAATAAGACCCTCTGTATTTATAACTGTTTTATTTATTTCTTCTCGTGTTATTCCGGTAACAGCGGCCTTTTCTCGAAAATCTTCCTTTTTCTGAAAGGCATGGATCAATGGTAAAGTAATAACCCCTTGCTCATAATCTGATTGAACGGGTTTATTCGCCTCTTCCACTGAGGTATCAAAATCAATACAATCATCCGTTTATTGAATAATCTTACCATCATATTTACCTTATTGCCTGTAGCTCCTAGCTTCCTTCTCACTGCACCCCGCAATTACAGCACCGGCATAAAACGAAGCTTCAAACAGTGCAGCTGTTTTTCCTGATATTATTTTTAGATATTGAAATATCGAAAGGTTTAGATTTCTATTATTAATATGCTGATTTAATTCACCCAGACACAGTCTGCCGATATAGTTCGGCAGACATATATCCAGATAATCCTTCTTATTCGAAATACCTGATAGCATTTTTAATCCAAGACTAAGCAGATAATCCCCACAGATGACAGCAGTTTTTTTACCATGCTTTTTCTGAAGTGTAATTTTACCTCTTCGTAGATCAGCATCATCAATAACATCATCATGTACCAGAGTTGCAAGGTGCAATATCTCTATTGCAGCAGCTAACTTAACCGCATTTAAATGAACATTATTTTCTTTATTTTCAGCACAAGTAATAACCGATACTGCGCGAATAAATTTTCCCTGAGATAATGATAAATGTGTTAAATACTCGCGTATCACGGCTGGTGATTTCGTTAGTGAACGTTCTACTTCTTTTTCGACCAATATAATTGCTTCATCATATGTTACAAATTCAACATTCTTTTGCATATTCATATTATTAATCATTATAGATATACCACTTTCTAACGAATGGTAGCTTCTTCCATGCTTTCTTTAACCATGGCATTGCATAATAATCAAGTCCTAATGTTCTGCCAGCGCCAATCAATACTGCTATTGCAGCAAAAATCATCCAGAATGTACCTAAATATAAACCGGTTGTACATACAAACATAAATTGTAGTACCAAGGAGAAGGCAGCTGCCGGAGTAGTAAATAATCCGCCTATCAATGCTAAACCAATCAGGATCTCTGCAATCACGATGAAAACCTGCATGAACATCTGCACTCCATTATTTGGTAGGATTAGTTGGTTAACAAACCAGTTCATAACCGGAATATCCAGTTTAAATGCATAATCACCTAGTGTGGAACTTGCTAAATCCTTACCTGATACAAAAATAACTTTTAACAAACCTAAGAAATTAAAATTAATCAAAACATGTCCGACTGCACTAACAGCATTTCCTGCAGCATCTGCTGAACCGGCCGCTGAACTAGCAGCTCCTGTCGCGGAAGAAACAGCATCCGTTGAAACAGGAATTGCATGCACTGCCTTAGATACGACTGCTACTGCCTTTGCCGCATGATCAACCGCAGCGGTAGTTGCTGAAGATATACTATCGGGAGTGCTACCATTTGATCCTGAATTTAAGATGTTATTATACCAGGTGGTTGCTCCTCCAAAAAACCCGGTAAGCTTTGGACTGTCAAACCATCCCTCTACTATTTTCATAATACCTTCAAATAACCATACTGCTCCAAGCCAAACACGTAACGGTACCATTAAAAAACTCGGTGTTCTGTTGGAGAAATGTCCTCCTACAAAGCTTCTGCAGTTTCGAACTGTGAAGAATTCATGTTTAATATAGCTAAATACCTTATTCCAACCAAGAACCTGTATAAAATATATAATATTAATAAAGTGCTTTGTAAACATTGCCAGAAAAGAAGGAAGACTGAAGAAGTGATTCGGCAAGCCTACATGAGCTACTCCGTACCTGCCGCCGATGCTAACCATAACTCCATGGAACGCCGGTTTATATAATTTCATTTCTCCTTTTCCGGTTATTGCTGCTACAATATTATGAGCTGCTGTATCTGAACTCTGCTCGCAATTTTCAACCATCTGAGGAACAGGACGCTCTTCTCCCTCAGATACATAGTACATATTATCACCAATTACATAAACATTATCGTTCTTTGTGGAGCGCAAATACTGATCAACCTGAATACGTCCTCCACGCTGTACTTCAAGGGAGCTTCCTGCCTTAGCAGTTATATCAGCACTTTGTATTCCCGCAGCCCATATGACTGTGCCTACACTAACATGCTGTGTTTTATCATCTTTCTGAAACTCAATGAAATCCTTACCCACACGTTTTACTAACGCACTTAAAATTAGCTGGACTCCCATTTTATCAAGGCGCTTAGCAACCTTTGCTGATAACTTTTCCGTCAGATTAGGAATTGGCCTGTTTAATCCATCAATATTGATTAAGGTTACATCGCTTCTATTAATTTCAAATTTTTCACAAAGAATCGGTACATATTCTGCTAATTCCCCGACCATTTCTACACCGGTAAAGCCTGCACCAACTACATAGAATGTAAGTAATCTTTTTCTTTCTTCAAGATTTGTTTCACGAGCAGCAGCCCGGAAGGTATTTATGATGTGATCTTTCAAAAGAATTGCATCATCATATGACCAAAGCTTATAGGAGAATTCCTCTGCTCCCTCCACACCATAAAATGTTGGTTTGGAGCCTGCAGCCAACACTAGATAATCGTAAGAATAGACCTCATTTGTGCCTATCACTGTTTTGTTTGAAAAGTCAACTGATGTTACCGTATCAACCTTTACATCAACTTTTCTTCCTGCAAATACTCTCTTCAAACTAATTTTGATGCTGTCTTCATCCACACGGTTTGCAGCAACCTCGTGCAACTCTGTCAGCATAGTATGAAAAGGATTTTTATCAATAATCGTTATACTGACATCTCTATCCTTTTTCAGCTTTTTTGCCAATTTCTTAGCAGTCAGAATTCCTGCATAACCAGCACCAATAATAACAATTTTTTTCTCCATTATATTATCTCCTCAACAATTGTCTCAAAGTTAATTGAAAGTGCAATATTATTGTTATTTTTATAACAATTTCAGGCACAAGCATACTACTTGTAGTAAATTAATTACATTTAGTTTTAATTAACTCTAATTATTTTATCATACAAAATCAAATATTGCAATAAAGTATCTATTGATATTTATTACTATAACTGTAAATGTATGTATTTTTTCCCTGTAATGGCCTTTTGTTTCAATTCCAAAGATCTAAATCATTGGAATATCAAGTAATTTACTACAGTATCTGTAATATCTACAAGGTATGATGCCCATAAGGAAGCCTTTACCAGAACATATCAGATAACAATCTGAACATATTAAATATATGTAACGCAAATAGAAAAACCGTTGAAATATAGCATAACCATACTATATTTCAACGGTTTATATGTTTTTTTCTAAGCGAAGCATTAACCCTTACCATGAATTAACATCATAGTTACTTCTCTGAAAACCATAATTCTTCATGTTACTAGTACTTTGTTTCTTCCTTATTATCTTTCTTCCCTAAAGTAGGCTTCTCCTAAACTTGCAGGAGGCTGGCTTTCCACTTTGTTTCGTTTACTTGTGATAATTAATACAATAATCGTAACCACATAAGGAAGCATCTTACAAAGCTCCTGGGTAGCCCTTGTCAAACCAGGCAGATAAATATATAAGATATACAATCCACCAAACAGGAAGGAACCCCAAATCACATTAATCGGCTTCCACAATGCTAAAATAACAAGTGCGATTGCGAGCCATCCTCTATCTCCGAAGCCGTTATTATTCCAAGTTCCGCCGAGATACTCCATTACAAAATACAAACCGCCAAGACCGGCAATTGCTGCACCTGATACTGTCGCAATATATTTATATTTAGAAACATTAATACCCGCTGCATCTGCAGTCGCAGGACTTTCTCCGACGGCACGAAGATTCAGACCTTTTCTTGTTCTTTTCAAAAAATAAGTAAGAGCAACTGCAATAATAATTGATAAATAAGATAAAAAGCCATAGGAAAATAATAATTTGCCTACTACCGGGAGCTCTGATAACACGGGTATAGACGCTCGGTACGCATCAGCTGTTGTTGATACAGAAATCTGTCCAACACCGCCAGCAAGTTTAGAGATGGAGCCTCCAAAGAAATTACCAAAGCCAACACCAAAGGTTGTTAACGCAAGTCCAACAACATTCTGATTGGCACGAAGCGATATGGTAAGAAAGCTATAAATCAGACCTCCAAGCGCAGATGCCGCTAATGTTGCCAAAAGTGAAATAATTAATCCGATAAAGCCATTTGGATGTGAGGTTGATTTTTCATAAAAGAATGCAGCCATCAGACCGCTGATACCACCCATATACATAATTCCCGGGATTCCTAGGTTAAGATTTCCCGACTTTTCTGTAACAATCTCACCGGAGGCACCAAAGAGAATACTAATTCCTTGGCCGATCGCTTTTGTGATAAAGGTTAATATTAATGACATTTTACTTCACCTCCCTATTCTTTTTACGAAATTCCAATCTGTAGTTGATAAAGAATTCACAGCCAATAAGGAAAAACAATAAAATTCCGGTAATGATATCCGAAGCATTTTGATTTAAGCCGTACTGAGTTGCAATCTGAATGGAGCCCTGCTGCATGAATACCAAGAATACTGATACGAGTATCATTGCAAATGGATTGAATTTTGCCATCCATGCAACGATAATAGCAGTAAAACCTCTTCCTCCTGCCGTAGTAGCGGAAATTGTATGACTTGATCCGCTTACAATAATCGCTCCCGCAAGACCACAAATACCACCAGATATCATCATTGTTCTGATAATGACCTTCTTAACGTTAATACCAGCGTATTTCGCAGTATTCTTACTTTCGCCAACAACTGCAATTTCATAACCCTGCTTACTGTATTTCATATATACATAGATAACTAAGGTGATAGCCAGTACAATAATAATATTCATTCCATAGTTCAAACCAAATATTCTTCCAAACCAACCCTTACTTGAAGCGGAATTGATAATTCCTACCGAGTTGGAACCGGAAGGGTTCTCCCAGAAGACAACACAGAAGTTAACAATCTGTAACGCCACATAATTAAGCATTAAAGTAAATAACGTTTCGTTGGTATTATAGTATGCCTTAAATACTGCAGGCAGCAAACCCCATAGGATACCTGCCAAACAACTGGCAGCAAATATTACAAGAATTAACAACCAGTTAGGCATGGAATCTCCTAAATATATCATAACGGCTGCTGTTGCAACTCCACCCATTAAGATCTGACCTTCCGCGCCGATGTTCCAGAATTTCATCTTAAATGCGGGGGTAAGTCCAACCGCAATGATTAACAAGGTCAGTGCTTCACGGATTGTAACCCAGATACGTCTGTTTGAACCCAAAGCTCCATCAATAATTCCAAGGTATACATTAACCGGATTTTGCTTCGTGATTGGTACAATAACAAGTGCACAAACAATCAACGAAAGTAATACTGCGATAATACGGATTTCCCAAGCTTTCAACTTAGAGATGGTATCCCTCTTAATGATACGCATAAACACATCTTTTTTAGCAACATTTAATTCCTTACTCATGTGTAGGCTTCCCCTTTCCAGAACCGGTCATCATTAATCCAAGCTCTTCTTTTGTAGTCCTTCGTGCATCTACAATTCCTGCCACTTTACCACTGTTTAATACTAGAATGCGATCACAAAGCTCAATCAAGACATCCAGATCTTCTCCGACGCAAATGACTGCAACACCTTTTTGCTTCTGTTCATTTAAAAGATTATAAATCGTATAAGAAGAGTTGATATCAAGACCACGCACCGGATATGCAACCATCAGTACATTTGGGTTTGTTGCGATTTCTCTTCCCACTAATACCTTCTGTACATTTCCACCGGAAAGTCTTCGCACCGGAGTCTCCACACTTGGGGTGGAAACATCTAATTTATTTACAATATCAAGCGCAAGATCCTTAGGATTTTTACGATCCGCAAAGAAATGTTTGCCTTCCTTATAGCTTCTTATCATCATATTATCCGTAAGATCCATCGTTCCTACAAGTCCCATTCCAAGCCTGTCCTCAGGGACAAAGGAAAGACTGATTTTTAAATTACGGATATCTTCTGCTTTCATTTCTGAAATCTTCTCCACATTACCCTCTGGAGCATAATATAAAATCTCACCGCTTTCAATGTGTTGAAGACCCGCAATTGATTCCAGCATTTCCTTCTGACCGCTTCCTGATATTCCTGCCACACCGAGAATTTCTCCGCTGTATGCGATAAAGGATGCCTCTTTTAAAACAGTAAAGCCTTCTTTATTCTTACAGGTAATACCCCTCATATCAATTCTCTTCTGAGGTTTTATAGGCTCCGTACGATCAATATCAAGACTAATCTTTTCACCAACCATCATTTCAGTTAGGGATTCCACCGTAGCATCAGCAGTATTAACAGTACCTATAAATTTACCCTTACGCAATACTGCGACACGGTCTGATAATTCCAGAACCTCATTCAGTTTATGCGTAATGATGATAATGGACTTTCCGGCCTTCCTCATATTACGAAGAACCTCAAAAAGTTTATCTGTTTCCTGTGGAGTCAAAACCGCAGTTGGTTCGTCCAAAATAAGGATGTCCGCTCCGCGATATAATACCTTTATAATTTCAACCGTCTGTTTCTGCGATACCGACATCGCATAAATTTTCTGAGACGGATTAATATCAAATCCAAATTGTTTTGCAAGTTTCTCTATCTCATCGTTTACATAATTCATTTTCAGCCGCTGCTCACCAGGGAGTCCAAGTATTATGTTTTCTGCTGCTGTCAGTATGTTAATCAGCTTAAAATGCTGATGAATCATACCAATACCAAGTGCAAAAGAATCTTTAGGGGAACGGATGGTAACTTCCTTTCCATCCACAAAAATCTGACCTTCATCAGGAAAATAAATTCCTGAAAGCATATTCATTAGTGTTGTTTTTCCACTGCCATTTTCACCAAGGATGGAAAGAATTTCACCCTTTCTGACTGACAGATTTACATCATCATTTGCAACTACCTCACCAAAACGCTTGGTTACATTTTTTAATTCGATTGCGTTTTTATGTTCCACAAAAAATCCTCCCATAAAGTAAATTTGCGGAACCGTATAAAAACATTCGAGGATTGCCCATATTGAGCTAATTTCAAATTGTGTTTCATTCAGTTCCGCTAATATTATTTACTTGTCCAAACTATATCATTTCTAATTTTCAATTATTTTGCATTTGCCGTAATTCCATCAATGATAAGACCGAATGCAGGTGCAGAAATCACCCCTGACTCATGGAAATAGCCATCTTTTACATAAGCATCATATTTTGCATTATCTCCACCGGCTTTAATCAAATCTTCAATTGTCTTTCCACCGATCGTAAATGTTTTTGTATCAAATACATGTAAAGATCCATCTTTAAGAGCCTTCTCTACTTCAGCAACTTTATCCGCAGTTCCCTTAGCAACAACAGCATCATTTAATTTGGAGATTCCAACCGCTCCATCTACATAGCCTTTACACCAGTCAGTGTCAATTGATGTTCCATCAAGTACACTCTTAACAGCATAAGTATAATAAGGACCCCAGTTGATTGTAGCAGAGGTTAATGCTGTATTCGGAGCTACGGAAGTCATATCAACATTGTATCCAACGCAAGGTACTTTTGCCTTTTCACAAGCGGTTGGAGCACCTGTAGTATCAGCATGCTGGCTGATTATCTTGCAGCCGTCTTGGATTAACTTACTTGCAACTTCGTTTTCTCCTGCCATATCAGCCCAGCTGTTCGTATATTGAACTTCCATGGTTACGGAAGGGCAGACACTCTTAGCACCAAGATAGAAGGAAGTAAATCCTGATATAACTTCAGGATAAGGATAAGCACCAACATAACCAAGCTTTGCCTGTCCATTAGAAATTGTACCATTATCAATCATTTCATTTAATTTTAAACCTGCAACCACACCGGATACGTAACGTGACTCATATACTGCTGTAAAGTAGTTGTGCATATTCGCTAATCCAGATTCTTTCGCCTTAGCTCCTGATGCATGGCAGAATTGAACCTTTGGATAATCCTGTGCTGCCTGCTTTATATAATCTTCAAATCCAAAGCTGTTAGCAAAAATAATATTACATCCCTGCTCTGCTAAATCAGCTGCTGCATCATAACAGGATTGATCCTCTTTAATACCAGTCTTCTCAATGATCTGTTTATCTATATCTTTAATTCCAAGTGCTTTAGCCATCTCATCAATACCAGCCATATGTGCCGCTGTATAGCCCTCATTCTCGTCACCAATGTAAATTGCACCGATTTTAATGTTTGATGCGTCAATACCTTTTGATGCATCATCTTTCTTATCTGCGGAAGATCCACAACCAGCTATCAGCCCTAAAAGCATAACCAGAACCGCAAATAAACTCACTGCCTTTTTCATAAATATTTCCTCCTAATAAGTATTTCGTGCCGATATGACACATTCATAACATTTTGTCCCTTTAGGATATGTACATATGAAATATCCCAAACATATGAAATTCTTTGTTACCAAAGAAAAAGAACTGTATGCACCCAAATACATACAACTCCTTTGTTGTCCTCTACCTTTAAATTTATATAACATATTTAATGTTTTTGTCAACAAATTATTATCTGACTAATCATTCAATTTCCTGACAATTATTGCCTCTTATAACCAAAAAAACAAAAAGACTACAGGAAACATTACTAATCTGTAGTCTTTATAAGTTATATTAATTTATAACATTATAATTTTTAATAAATGATTCATGCGTCATAAGTCATTATCACACCCCAACCAATAAATAAAACTACTTAAACTTCACTCCATTACTTCGCTCATTAATAATGATACGATCCAGTACCGCCTTATAAACCAACACAATTTGAGCATCAATATAGCAAAATTTGTTAGACAAAAACTCATAAGTTTTATAAATAAAGCTGATATTTAATAATACTAATGCACCAAGTACAATCAGCGGTTGTAGTCCATTCGCTATCAAAAATATAGAAGCACCAAGATAGACCACAAATGCAAAGAAGAAATTTTTACTGATTCGAAATGCCAACAGCATTGTATCATTTAACCTGCTATGCATTTTAGTAATTGATTTTAAATCTCTGTATTTTAACTTTTCATACATATCATTATAAATAATCTGGCTATCTGTTATTTTTGTATCCATATTTTTCTTCACAAAAGAAAAATAACGGTGGTAATTCACTTCGCCAAGTTCCTTACTAATTAATTTTTTAAATACATTTGACATAATTCACCTACTCTCAGTCATTCATTATGCTTTTGCCTATTGACTTATATCATATTCTTATTCAAGTCCATTCTTTTGTATATATTCTATATCGGTTTTTGTAAGATAACAGTCTAATTATTTAAATCTCTATATTACTATTATTCGCTGAGGACATAAAATAAAACTCTGCAAATACTGTATCAATTTCCTTATAACACTATAAAGAAAAACGACAATACTGTCATTCTATTTTCATATTTTATTCGATATAATTCGATATTTTATGATTATAATTGAAATATTAACAGAATGTTCATAATATATCCATACTATAATCATATATGTCTTCTATACTCATAAATAAGTTAAGAAACAAATTGATATAAATTAAATATTGCTAACAAGATAATTTTTTTCATAAAATAAGCCCGGCAGCTACCCTCCCCCCTTCTACCGGGCTTCTCCTCTTTTTAACTTCATCCCAGAAGTTATCAATTTGAAGCATTTTACTTTTTTTGAGACTGGTTGATTACCTGTCTCATTTTTTATTCATTCTAAAGCTCTATAAAATCCTTAAAACCAATAACATTCACTGAAATATCTGTTTAAGCCCACTATGTCCTATACAATCAAATGCTCAAACTCTCCCTATTTAAATCATAATTATTTCTCTTGATATAATATATGGTAATATGAAGGCATTGTTCATAACCTTCTATGGATTATAACATATACGAATCACCAAATTAACTTATCGCTTTTCCTTCAAAAATCATATTTCTAAGTACTTTAACACATGATAAATATATGTTCATTTTACACTTTTTATTTTCAAAAGCAACAATATTATTGATATCCATATTTTTATAGAAGAATTAATTAAATTTGTCCTTTTATACGACAGTAAAATTTGTTATAATGGTCGTTAGAAATTGTGAATAACTACTTAGGAGGTAGAAAAATGTCAGATGTAACTATTATGGATCATCCGCTTATCCAGCATAAGATAGGAATTATGAGACGTAAAAACACTTCGACTAAAGAATTTAGAGATCTTGTATCTGAGGTTGCCATGCTGATATGTTATGAAGCGACAAGAAAACTTCCACTTGCTGATATCGAGATCGAGACACCCTTAGTTAAAACAACTGCAAAAGAAATTGCCGGTAAAAAGCTTTGTATCGTTCCTATTTTAAGAGCAGGACTGCATATGGCAGATGGTATTTTGAATCTGATTCCGAATGCAAAGGTGGGACATGTTGGTCTATATAGAAATGAAGAGACTTTAGAGCCAGTAGAGTATTTCTGTAAGCTTCCTTCCGATGCTTCTGACAGAGAGATCTTTGTTGTTGATCCTATGTTAGCAACCGGCGGCTCTGCAGTAGCTGCTATTAATCTTCTTAAGAAGAGAGGTATCTCAAAAATACACTTTTTATGTTTGATTGCTGCACCAGAAGGTGTAAAGCGTTTCACAGAAGTACATCCGGATGTAGATGTTTATATAGGTAGCCTAGATGAAAAGCTCAATGATAAAGGATATATACTGCCGGGATTAGGTGATGCCGGCGATAGAATTTACGGTACAAAATAATCATTCTACTAATTTTGGTTTGAGTGTCAAAAATATTATGAAGGTTTTCATCATATTTATGACACTCAAACCAATTTTAAATAAGTTAATTATTAATTAGAAAATTTATATATAGTTACCGATTCATATTCCTTTCCTGCTTCAAATCTACAGGAAGGGAAGGTACTGATATTACAGGAATTGGGGAAATATTGTGTCTCAAAGCAAACTGCACCCCGCTTACCATAGATAGCTCCATCTTTTGAGTCTCCCCTGTCCTCAACCCAATTAGCGGTATATAACTGCATTCCAGGAAGATCTGTAAACACTTCCATCCTTCTACCACTTTTTTCATCCATAAGCTCTGCAACCTTCTCAATCTCATTTCCACTAATATCGAGAACATAATTATGATCATAACCACCAGCAATTTTTAGTGGTTCATAATCCTCATTGATATCCTGTCCAATACTTTTGAAAGTTCTAAAGTCCAGTGGAGTCCCTGCTACGTCCTTGAGTTCGCCTGTTGGGATCAATTTATTATCGGTCGGAGTAAATTGATTTGCCTTTATCCAGACTTTTTGATCCAGAATTGAACCAGAGTTATGACCTGCGAGATTGAAATAAGAATGATTCGTCAGATTGATTATCGTATCCTTATCTGATACTGCAAGATATTCAATAACCAGCTCATTTGCTTCTGTCAGGCTATAGGTTACGGTAACATCCAGATTACCCGGAAAGCCCTGTTCCATATGAGGACTCAGTCTGGAAAACTCAACACTTATCATATCTTCATCTTCATAAACTTCCGTTTCATACATGAAATTATTATATCTTACATTTCCTCCATGAAGATTATTAATACCATCATTCTTATCGAGTTCATATACTTTACCGTTAATTTCAAACTTTGCTCCACCGATACGATTGGCATGTCTTCCAATAAAAGCTCCAAAGCCTTGTTGATTATCTTCATATCCTTTTAAATCCTTATATCCCAAATTAACGTCAGCCAAATTACCTTTTGCATCCGGTACAATAATATCAACAATATGTGCACCAAAATCAGTAAAGGATACCTCCAAACCGTTACCATTGGTAATTGTATAAAGGGAAGCTTCTTCTCCATTCTTGGTAATTCCAAAAGACTTCTGTGTAATCTTCATCTTACTTATACTCCTTATAGTAAATTCATATTAGTTCATAATATTATAATTATAGCATACCCCCATAAAATAGCAATTATTTTTATTATAATATCTTAGCCCAAAAAAAGATTATCCTTAAGGAATAAATTCCTTAAGGATAATCTTAATCAATCGTATCTAACAATATAACACTATTTCTTTATAAACTTATTTCTTTAAACTAAATTTATATTTTAGAAAAAGGTACACTGTAAACCCAACATTGATTATAATTTTGTAACGTTTGTTGCCTGAGGACCTTTAGCTCCCTGAACTACTTCGAACTGAACTTCCTGGCCTTCTTCTAATGACTTGAAGCCATCCATATTAAGACCGCTGTAGTGTACGAATACATCATTGCCCTGCTCGTCAGAGATAAATCCAAATCCTTTTTGGTTGTTGAACCACTTAACTGTACCTTTGTTCATGTAATATTCCTCCAAAAATAAAAATATAATTTGGTTGTCGATATCTTCGACAACAAATTTATGATAACACTCTTTACCAATCATGTCAAACATTATTTGTCGACAGAATTATTCAGTTCATATGCTTCTTTTGCTGCACAAATCTCATAGTTTTCATTTCTTAATGTTTGAAGAGCCGCATCCAAATCAGAAAGCTTCATGATAATGGAGGTATCCTTGCCAACAGTAGCAAGTGTGTACATATATTCCACACTGATCCCAGAATCGAACAACACCTTGAGTACCTCATGCAATGTTCCGGGTTTCTGTTCAATTTTAACGGCAATAACATCTGTAAGCATTGCCGAAAAGCCTTCCTCCTTAAGTACTTTTTTTCCTTCCTCCGGATTGGATACAATCATTCTCAGCATACCGTATTCTGAAGTATCAGCCAAACTAAAGGATACGATATTAATACCCTGCTCTTTTAAAGCCTCGGTAACTCGTTCCAGTCTTCCTTCTCTGTTTTCAATAAATACCGATAATTGCTTAATAACCATAGTCCCCCTCCTTATTCTTAATTCAATCATATGCTTATTATATAATAATAACAACCTGTTTATGTAGATTTTACTAGAAGCTATGTTTAATGTAAATCAATCATCAACTAATTAAACTAGTTGTCTCTTATCTATAACTCGTTTGGCTTTACCTTCACTTCTCTGTATCGTCTTAGGCTCAACCAATTTTACCTTTACAGAAAGACCAAGGGCAGACTGAAGTACATGATGAATCTTCTGGGTCAGACCTTCCAGCTTTTTAATTTCATCAGAGAAAAAGCGTTCCTCTACCTCTACCTGTACCTCCAAAATGTCTAGGTTATTCACTCGATCTACAATCAGCATATAATGGGGACTTGTTTCAACAACATCAAGTAAAGCTGCTTCTACCTGTGATGGGAATACGTTAACACCACGTATAATCAACATATCATCTGAACGACCCTTGAAACGGCTAATTCTTGCCAAGGTTCTTCCACATTCACATTTATCATACGTTATGCTGGTTAAGTCTTTTGTTCTGTAACGGAATAATGGTAACGCTTCTTTTGTTAAAGTTGTAAATACCAGCTCGCCTACTTCGCCTTCCTTACAAGGTTTCAAAGTTTCCGGATTAATAATCTCTGGAACAAAATGATCTTCGTAAACATGTAACCCTTTATGAAATTCACAATCTGCTGCTACACCGGGACCCATAATTTCACTAAGTCCATAAATATCATATGCATGAAGATGAAGCTTTTCCTCGATCTGTTTTCTCATATTTTCAGTCCAAGGTTCAGCGCCGCAGATCGCGGCTTTCAACTTAATATTGCTAAGCTGACCTGCTTCCTCCAAGGTCTCAGCAATATGCAGCAGATAGGAAGGAGTACAAGCAATTGCCGTAGCGCCAAAATCCTGCATCATGGTAATTAGCTTCTGTGTGTTGCCGGTAGACATCGGAATAACGGTGGCACCGAGGTTCTCAGCACCGTAATGAAGTCCCAAACCTCCGGTAAAAAGTCCGTAACCGTAAGCTACCTGAATTTTATCACAAGGGCCTACGCCAGCCATTGCAAGTACTCTTGCCACACACTCCTGCCAAATATCAATATCCCTACGGGTATATCCAACAACCGTAGCTTTTCCCGTTGTTCCAGAGGATGCATGGATTCTGACTACCTCAGATTGTGGAACTGCAAATAAACCAAAGGGATAATTATCTCTAAGATCATTCTTCGTTGTAAACGGCAGTTTATTCAGGTCATCAATGTTGTTAATATCTCCCGGTTCCAATCCCATTTGCTGCATTTTTTTACGATAAAACTCTACATTATGATACACATGACCGACCATTTTCTTAAGTCTTGCACTTTGCAGATTATGAATCTCGTCCCTGCTCATGCATTCTTTTGTTTCATTCCATATCATAGCCACTCAACCTCCTATCCAGCTTTAAGATACTGTTTAGTCTGATTCCCACGCACCAAACCAATTTAATGAAGATTATATCCGACTTCAAAAGCTTTTTTGTTAATTTCTACCGTTTTTGCTGGAACTGTATTTTCAATAACCGTAAGCCAATCTTCCTTTTTGAAATTCATATGTTGTGCAGCAATTCCTAGTACGATTACATTAAAAACCTTACCGTTACCAAGCTTCTTAGCTTCTTCTATCGCATCAACCTTAAAAACTCTATGATTCTTCTCCAAATCCTCAAGGATGTCCTCAGGATATTTTGCAGCACCAATAACTACCGGCATTGGATCAATTCGTTGGTCATTTACAACGATTGCTCCGCCCTTTTTTAGGAAATGTGCATATCTTAAAGCTTCCAGACGTTCAAATGCAATTAATACATCCGCCTGCCCTTCTTCAACGATTGGTTCGTTTACTTTATCTCCGTATCTTACAAAGGTAACAACGCTGCCACCTCTCTGTGCCATTCCATGAACCTCGGAAAGCTTAACATCATATCCTGCACTTATTGTTAAGGCTCCAAGTATTCTGCTAGTAAGCAGTGTACCCTGTCCGCCGACACCAACTATCATAATATTCTTCGTTTCCATAGCAATCCTCCCTATTATAGCTGAACCGGTCTGATTGCGCCGAATTTGCAGGCTGTTTCGCAAAGACCGCAACCGTTACACATAGTGTCATTTATAGCTATTGTCCCGTTCTCTTTCTTCGTTATAGAAGGACAGCCCGGCTTTAAGCACATTCCACACTTTTTACATACTTCCGAATCAATACGATACTGTTTTTTTACCGGAGCTTTGCTAAGGAGAACACAAGGAGCTTTTGTAATAATCACTGCTACTTCCTCTAATGCAGTTGCTTCCTTCACTGTCTTCTCCAGTGTTTGTACATCAAATGCATTGACAACATAGACATTTTTTACTCCAACAGCTTTACAAAGTTCCTCCAAATCAACCATATAGGTAGCTTCACCCTTCAAGGTCTTGCCGGTCGCTGCATGATCCTGATGGCCGGTCATACCTGTAGTTGAATTGTCAAGAATCATAACGGTGCCTGTTCCCTTATTATATATCATATTAATCAAGGAATTGATACCTGTATGCATAAAGGTAGAATCTCCAATTACGGCAACCCAGTTTTTAATAAAATCCTTACCCTTTGCTTTCTCAATACCATGCAGAGAAGATATGCTGGCACCCATGCAGACCGTAGTATCAACAACGCTAAGCGGTGCAACAGCTCCAAGTGTATAACAGCCGATATCACCTGCCGCATGTATCTTCAATTTATTTAATACAGAATATACACTTCTGTGAGGACATCCAGGGCATAAAATCGGAGGGCGATTCGGTACCTGTGCTGCAGGATCAATCTCAAGCCTTTCTCCCCCAATGACTTTCTTTAAGAGATTCGCTGAGTACTCACCCTGAACGGTTAGGAGTTCTTTGCCGATTGCATTGATTCCCCAGGATTTTACCTGCTCCTCAATAATTGGATCCAATTCTTCTACAATATATAAAGTTTCAACATTAGCCGCAAATTCTTCAATCAACTTCCTTGGAAGGGGATTTACAAGACCAAGCTTTAATACAGATGCTTCGGGAAATGCTTCTTTTACATACAGATATGGAATTCCTGAGGTAATAAAGCCAATCTTCTTATCATTATATTCTACTTTATTAATTGGGAAATCACTGCCATCCTGCACCAAAGCTGCTTCCCTGCTTTCAACTACCAAATGACGACCCTTTGCATTACCGGGCATCATTACATTTTTAGCAATATTCCTAACGTATGGCTTATCTTCTGGAACAACTCTCTCCCCCAGTTCAACCATACCCTGAGAATGGGAAAGTCTTGTAGTCGATCTTACGATTACCGGAGTATCATATTTTTCGCTCAAATCAAATGCAAATTTCACAAATTCCTTTGCTTCATAGCTATCCGAGGGTTCAACAACCGGAACTTTTGCGGCTCTTGCAACTGCTCTGGTATCCTGTTCATTCTGGGAACTGTACAATCCGGGGTCATCTGCAACAATCGCTACCAAGCCTCCGTTAACTCCTATGTAAGATACGGTAAATAAGGGATCGGCTGCCACATTGAGCCCAACATGCTTCATGGAGGCTAAGGCCCTGACTCCGCTGATGGATGCTCCAATGGCTACCTCCATTGCTACCTTTTCATTCGGTGACCATTCGGAATAGATTTCATCATATTTAACGATATTTTCACTGATTTCAGTACTTGGTGTACCCGGATAAGCTGCTGATACTTTGCAGCCAGCTTCATATGCGCCGCGTGCAAAAGCTTCATTTCCAAGCATAATAACTTTCTGTGCCACGTTGTAATTCTCCTTTCTTTATGTTATACATCGGATGCCCTTAAAATACATATCCGATGTGGCCTGTAAGCATTATCAAGGCTCAAATCCATATGCTCTACTTTATCATATTAAAGCAATAGTATCAAATACAAGAAAATTTATCAAGATATATTCAACAAATCAAAAAAATTAGTATATTATGAAAGAACAAAGAATGTGCGCGCACATTCTCCGCGCCCGAGCGGGTTACGTAGTAACATACTTCCTTACCGCGAGGTGCGCATCCTGCATGGAGTGCTTTTTATTTCATAGGACGCAATTTCCTATGAAATAAAAAAGCATCTTCTTAACTAGGCGGTTAACGCCTCAACCGGAAGATGCTATGTTTTAAACAATATGATATAATTTTAATAACAATATTAAATATAGAATTGCTGAGAGCGGTACTATAATAAGAAATCTAATATGCTTTGTTTTATGTCGAAAAGTATACATTCCAAGAAATGACCCTAAGCCTCCACCGATCAAGGCTATCATAAGCAGGGTTCGTTCTGGAATCCTCCACTGTCTTCTGACTGCTCTGTTTTTATCAATACCCATTAGTATAAAGCCAATGATATTTATGATAATCAGGAAACCTGTAATAATATATTGAACCAACTTTTCCAATATTATATTTCCCTCCAGTGTAATCAGTTTTGTTCTCTATTCCGGATTGAAATAGTGAAAGCAAATCACCCAACCGTATTTCCGTACGAATATGCTCTTTTGAAAGATGAACTACTCCATAAAAAAGTCAATACATTTACGGTTCTTCACTACCGGCTTTACATAATTCGTTCCCACTCTTACATGTTCTGGATGTATGATATAAGCTTTCAAAGCTTCTTCGTTTTCAAAAATGCTGTCTAGTAACAGATCCGAATCCGAAGATTCAATCGGATTTGTTAAAACCTGTATAGAAATAATTCCATTGATTAAATTCTTAAGATTTTCTAGTTCCTTTTTCATAACCTCTGCATGCATCCTGTTCTCTTCTTCTGTAAAACCATCTGCATAATTCCAAGCCACTATGTGTCTAACCATGATAATATCCTCCTTTTTTATTAACTGCCAATTACCAGATCTCTCTTTTGCAACTTTAAACTCTCTTATCTTAAATTCACTACATATACTTATTATATCATGCTACCTGTAGGGTAATACAATCTTATTTTACTAAACGACATGCTTACGAGGATAAATCTATTTTAATTAATAAAACAGCCCATTACGTAAGTATCTCCTGCTTGAGTATGTGCATTCTTATAACGAACAATAATTTTCATGGTAATTACCCTTATAACATAGAAAATATTGCATTAGTAATATTGTCAAGCGATGTCTGCTTTTCCACTGCTCCAATATTAAAAGCTGCCTTTGGCATTCCATAAACCACGCTGGACTTCTCATCTTGACCTATTGTTCTGGCCCCTTTACGGCGCATGGACATAAGACCTTTTGCTCCGTCATATCCCATCCCTGTCAGAATGACTCCTATCGCATTACTGCCAGCTTCCTTCGCTACTGATTCAAACAATACATCAACGGATGGGCAATGGCCATTTACCTTCTCTCCAGCAAAACATTCCACTTTATATCTTTCACCAATCCTTTTAATCATCATATGCTTATCACCGGGTGCAATAAGAACAAGTCCACGTTCCAGATAATCGCCTGATTTTGCTTCCCTTACTTCCAAATCCAATGAGGAATTCAATCTTTCAGCAAACATCCTTGAGAAATTTGGGGGAATATGCTGTACAATCACAATACCGGGAGAATTTTTCGATATCTTTTTTAGTATGTTAAATATTGCTTCTGTTCCTCCTGTAGAAGCACCTATCGCTATTATTTGCTTCTTATCTCCCGTAATGCCACATTCAATCTTCTTCTCATTTATTTCTCCATTAACCTTAAGAAGCTTTGCATTAGAAGCTATCTTTATCTTATGAATCAGATCATTAATTAAGTTTTCAACACCTTTTACCGAAGATAAATCAGGTTTTGCTACAAACTCTACTGCTCCGGCACTTAGTGCATCAAACACCGTTCCTGTGGTGGAGCTCACAACGATTATTGGTAACGGATACTGTGGCATTAATTTTTTAATAAATTCTATTCCGTTCATTCTTGGCATTTCAATATCACAGGTCATAACATCCGGCTCATAAGCAATAATCTTATCCCTAGCTTCGTATGGATCAGCGGCCACAGCAACTACTTCGATATTCGGATCTGAAGAAATACCACGCAGTAAAACTTCCCGAAATAAGATACTGTCATCAACAATTAAAACTTTAATTTTTCTTGTCATATGTATTCTCCAAAATGCTATTTAGTTATAATCAAATAATGGCTTGAATATCAAATTAATTAAGACTACCCTATGAAATAATTTATCTTTATTTTCCAATTATACTTTTCTGTAAACTGATGGCATGATATATTTTAAGCTTGTAGTTTCACGATTTAAAGCCTCCGAATGTCCAATAAACAAATAACCTCCGGGCTCTAATAAATTACTGTATTGTTGTACAAGCTTATCTCTTGTTTTACTGTCAAAATAAATCATTACATTTCTACAGAAAATGACATGAAATTTTTTCTTAAACGGGAATACAGCCTCCATTAGATTAAACTTGCGAAATATTACCTCTCCTTTTATCTTTTCACGGATGCTTGAGTTAGCCATATCAAGTTTGTTAAAATAGTTTATTTTCCATCTTTCTGGTAAAGATTCTAAATCTTTGTTTTTGTATATTCCCTTTTTTGCTTCCTCTAATACTTTACTTGAGATATCTGTAGCAAGAATTTTCTTATCCCAAAATTGCTTACTGTTTTCAAAATATTCGTCCATAATCATAGCAAGCGAATATGGTTCCTCCCCTGAGGAGCACCCTGCACACCAGATTCTTAAATCTCTGTTAACTACATTTTTCTCAAGAAAAGGAAGTACCACATCTTTAAAATAAATAAAATGATCTGCCTCTCTCATAAAATAGGTATGATTTGTCGTTATCTTATCCAGTAAAGTAGATACAGCCATACCAGTCTTATCAGCTATCAAATAATCATAATATTCGGAAAAATTATGAAAGCCATTCTGTATCAGCACATTCTGGAGTCTACCGATAACAAGTGCTTCTTTTTCTGCTTTTAAATGGATACCATAGTTTTCCTTAATAAATGCAGTTAACTGAGTAAATTCCTTTTTACTTATCGTAATCAAATATTAAAGTCCTCCTGGCTGTCAAACAATCAAGGTAAATCAAATATAAGAACTGCTTCCAAAATGTCTCTTAGTGGCAATAAAGTATTACTATTTTATAAATAAATCTGCCAGCTGATCCAGAGTAGTCTCTGTCTGTTCACCGGTTTCCATGTTTTTTACAACTGCCTTATTATTACTTAACTCATCAGCTCCGATAATTACCGTATTTTTTGCACCAATCTTATTTGCATATTTCATCTGTGCTTTTACACTTCGCTCCATATAATCTGTTTCAACAACTACTCCGGCACTGCGAAGCTGTTTTACAAGCTGATAGGCAGATGCTTTCGCTTCTTTACCAAGGATACCGACATATAGCTCTATGGCAGGCTCCGGCTCAAGTTCTACCCCCTCAGCTGCAAGTTCATTTATAATTCGTTCGATACCAAAGCCAAAGCCGACCGCAGGAATATCTTGCTTTTCATCAATTTCATGAAGCAGATTGTCATATCTACCACCACCGCATAGGGTAAAGCCATCTGCATTAACAAATTCAAATACAGTTTTTGTATAATAATCCAAGCCTCTAACGATTCCAGTATCTACTTCAAATGGTATCTTAAGCTCTGTGAGCAATTCTTTAAGCTCTTCAAAGTGACTATTGCATTCTTCATCCAAATATTCTATGGTTCTTGGTGCATCCTTCACGATTGTCTTGCAGGAAGGCACCTTACAGTCTATAACACGAAGAGGATTCTTTTGCATTCTTTCACGGCAGGTAGCACAGAGCTCTCCCTCATGCTTTCTAAGATATTCAAGAAGCGCCTCATTATAGATCTTACGGCAATTACTACAGCCAATACTATTAATGTGAAGTTTTACACCCCTTAAACCCAGCTCCTTCATGAACTGCGTTAGTAGAGTTATCAGTTCCACCTCTGCCAGAGGACTGGATGAGCCAAAGAACTCGACACCAAATTGATGATGCTGGCGAAGTCGTCCACTTTGAGGATTTTCATAACGGAACGCCTGTGTTAGATAAAATAGTTTTGTAGGCTGACTTTCGGCATATAAGCTATTTTCCAAATAAGCACGAGCTGTTCCTGCCGTACCTTCAGGCTTGAGAGTTATACTTCTGTTTCCCTTATCATCAAAGGTATACATTTCCTTTTGAACAACATCCGTTGTCTCTCCCACACCTCTTTGAAACAATATCGTATGCTCAAAGGCAGGAGTGATAATTTGCTTTATGTTATACGCTTTACATATTTTTTTCGCAATCCCTTCAATTATGGTTCTTTTATGCATATTAGAACCATACCAGTCCTGCGTTCCTTTTGGTCTCTGTGTTATCATTATTACCTCCATCTTGCCGCTTCAGCAGTAATTATTTGCAATAAAATCTTGTTTCCTTTTTATCATTTCATCAATTCTACTAATATAGTCTGTAACGCTTTTCACATTATCTACCCGTTCGATACGGTTTTCTCCATGAAATACGAACTTTGACATTCCACCTGCGCCCAGTGCTAGAATGGTCTGCTTCTCTTCCATGATTAAGATATTATAAAGTCCTTCTTTTCCATACCTCGCATAACCGATGTTTTCAAGATTATCTGACATATTCTTCTGTCTGTAGAGATAATATGGGAGATAATCGTATTTTTCGGCAAATTGTATTGAATTTTCAAGCATTTCAGGTACTCCTGATGCTTTCAGTGGAGCATAGCTTTCTTTTTGTATATTTAATCTTGCAGCACGTTTTAAGGCAAGTGTATGCACGGTAAGGCTATCCGGATTCAATCGTTTGATCTGTTCCAGGGTGTCAGTAACCTCTTCGGGTTTCTCTCCTGGTAAGCCGATTATGATATCCATATTGATATTATCATGTCCGGTCTCTCTAGCAAGCTCGAACGCTTTATAAATATCCTCAACCGTATGTTGCCTTCCGATTAAATCTAAGGTTTTCTGCTGCATACTCTGCGGATTAATGGAGATTCGGTTTACTCCCCATTTCTTTAAAACCTCCAGCTTTTCCTTGGTAATACTGTCAGGTCTTCCTGCTTCAACGCAAAACTCCTTTACATATGAAAAATCAAATCTGCTTTTAACGATACCGAGCAAACGGTCTAACTGTCCGGCAGTCAGTGTTGTTGGAGTTCCCCCGCCGAAATAAACCGTGGTTAATTTCTTATTTGGAAAACAGGAGGTACTATATTCAATTTCTTTTTCTAAAGCTCCTAGATAATCCTCAACTAATTCTGCAAATTTTGTTATCGAATAGGAGGTAAAGGAACAGTAAAGGCAGGTACTTGGGCAAAAAGGGATTCCGATGTAAAGGCTGTAACCATCTCGGTAATTCAGTTCCCTGAGTAATTCCAATTCTCTCAGTGCAATCCGTTTACTCAAATCAATCTTTACATCAGAGCATAGATATTCATCCTTCATTCGTTTTATGATACCGGCATTATCCTCACCCTTCTCTAGCATCTCATAAACCAGCTTCGTCGGGCGTATTCCGGTAAGAATTCCCCATGGAAGCTCTCTGCCTGTTGTTTGGGACAGGATTCCATAGAGAAACCTTTTAAAAGCATTTTTATATTGAGGCTTTGATAATGTTATATCAGGAGAAAATTCCTCTTTTATATTAAATTCATGCTCTGAAACAAAGGAAAATTTAATGATACTATCCATAAAAATAAAGGTAAGTATCATTTGTTTCTCTTGGTTTTCATTATACTCAGTAGAAACCGTCTTCTCCGGTAATTTAGAGTTAAGTTCTTTGCCAGGAGTATATAGCGCTCCGTTTCTGCAGACTTTAATTAACTCATTCGGATAAAAAGCTTTCACCAGCGGATATACGTCATTCTCATATACCAAATCCGATAATATTATATTAATCATTTTAACTCCTGCCAGGTTAATTATCATGTTAAATAAAAATTATGATTCCTTTCATAACCAATCGTTGTAGATTGTCCATGTCCGGGATATACCTTAACCTGATCCTCTAATATCATAAGTTTATTTAAGATGGAAGAAATCAAAACTTCTCCGTTACCGGTAGGTAAATCATATCTTCCGATATTTTCTCGAAATAGGGTGTCGCCACTGATCAAAATTCCATATCCGTGAAAATAATAACATGCACCGCCAACGGTATGACCAGGTGTATGAATTACCCGTATCTGATAACCCGCAATCGTAATTTCCTCCTGATCCTTTAACCAGACATCTGCAACAAGGCTACAACCTCTTTGCAACTTACTGGAGACGTTGAGTTCAGGCTTCTTTAAAAGCTCTGCCTCCGCCTCATGAGCATATACTTTTGCATGTGTATTCCCTACCAGTTCTGACACTCCTAGTATATGGTCAAAATGACCGTGTGTGAGAAGTATTCCTTTGCACACGAGGTCATTTGCTTTCAGATATTGTTCGATTTTATCAGCTTCGTCACCCGGATCAAACACGATTGCTTCCTTAATCTCATCATTGAAGACGATGTAACAATTCGTACCATTCATACCGAGAACCATGATTTTCATATTAAATCCATTCATAATTTACTCCGTTCCACCGTCTTAAGAATTCAGCAGTTTCTATTTCCTAAAATCAACCTGCCGTACGTTCTATATCAAGAACACTTTCGACATTACGGATTTTGGCAATAATTTCATTTAACTGTTCTTTACTGTTAATCTCAAAGCCGATACTAATCGTTGCGGTTCCCTGCTTACTGGTTCTTACATTCATTGAGTTTACCCCGATTTTATTCTCCGTTAAAACCTTTGATATATCCACAAGAACTCCGGTACGGTTATTGGCGAAAATCTTAATTTCCGCGCTATATACTCCATCTGGGTTTTTACCGTCAGAAACATTCCATTCCGCATCAATAAGTCTTACACGATCCTCTTCCGGAAGATTCATTACATTGATACAATCCGTACGATGGATGGACACCCCTCTACCTCGTGTGACAAATCCTACGATTTCATCACCGGGCACCGGACTGCAGCATTTTGAGAAGCGCACTGCCACATCATGAATACCTTCTACTACAATACCGCTCTTTGATTTCTTCTGAGGTATCTTCTCTTTGATTTCAGTAACATTATCAAGTATATTCTCGTCGGTAATTTCTTTCTTATGTTTCTTATTGTATTCTTCCTGCAGTCTGTTAACAATCTGACCTTCCTTCAGTCCACCATGACCCACTGCAGCAAGCACGGACTCCCAATCTCTGAAACCATATTTTCGTATAACGACATTGGTGTACTCCGGTCTTATAATATCACTTACTATAATGCTTTTTGCCTTACAATAAGCAATAATCAATTCCTTGCCTTTTGTTATATTATCTTCTTTAAGTTCCGTTTTAAACCACTGATTTATCTTATTCTTTGCCTGTGTACTCTTAACAATCCCCAACCAGTCCCGGCTCGGTCCTTTTGAATTTTGGGAAGTCAAGATTTCAATACGATCACCGTTCTGTATTAAATAGTCAATCGGTACCAGCTTGCCGTTGACCCTAGCACCAATCATCTTGTTACCGACAGCGCTGTGAATTGCATATGCAAAGTCAATCGGGTTGGAGCCCGCAGGTAATGTCTTAACATCACCAGTCGGAGTAAATGCATATACACTATCGGAGAATAAATCGAAATCATTTTTAATCAGGCTTAGGAATTCCTTGTTATCAGACAAATCTCGCTGCCATTCCAGTACCTGACGCAGCCATGTAAGCTTCTCCTCTTCTGAATTGGCAGATCCGCCCTTGCCATCCTGTCCCTCTTTGTATTTCCAATGGGCAGCAATACCGTACTCGGCCGTACGATGCATATCATAGGTACGGATTTGTATCTCAAAGGGTGTGCCTTGAGGGCCAATCAGGGTGGTATGCAGTGACTGATACATATTCGGCTTCGGCATCGCAATATAGTCCTTGAAACGTCCAGGAATTGGCTTATACATCTCGTGAATGACACCTAGTGCTGCATAACAGTCTTTTAAAGAATCCACAATGATACGAACCGCAAATAAATCATAAATCTGATCCAGCGTTTTATTCTGGTTCACCATCTTTTTATAAATACTGAAGAAATGCTTTATTCTTCCATCTACCTTAGCCTCAATGCCAGCCTCTTCAATATGTGTCCTGACTTCATTCACAATATCATCAATAAAAGCCTGGCGTTCACTTTTCTTGGTCGAAATTTTCTCAGCCAGTTCTTTATAAACATCGGGTTCAAGATATTTTAACGACAAGTCATCCAATTCAATCTTAATCTTACTGATACCAAGTCTCTGTGCAATCGGAGCATAGATCTCCATAGTTTCACGCGCTTTTTCCTTCTGCTTCTCAGGAATCATATATCTTAGAGTGCGCATATTATGAAGACGGTCAGCAAGTTTTATTAATATAACACGAATATCCTTAGCCATGGCTAAGAACATCTTTCTCAAATTCTCCGCCTGAAGTTCAAACTTATCCATATTCAACTGAGTCAGCTTCGTTACACCATCTACCAAAAGTGCAATTTCATCTGAAAACATCTCGGAGATTTGCTCGGTTGTCAGTACGGTATCCTCAACAACATCATGAAGAATACCTGCAATGATGCTCTCCTTATCGAGTTCCAGTTCAGCAAGAATATTGGCAACACACAACGGATGTATGATATAAGGTTCACCGGATTTACGTAGCTGATCCTTATGGGCATCGTCTGCAATATGATATGCTCTTTCCACCATTGAGATATCAGCAGAGGGATGATAGCTTCGGATTTTGTCAACCAGTTCTTGATACAGGATTTCGGGTGCTGTAAAATCTGCCGGCACACTCGTAGCAGGCATTATGTTTAAATCACAACCTGTTGATTCAGTTTTACCTTCCATGATATCACCACCCTTCCTTCCTAAATCTAGGACCTTATCTATATTATTTTAAATATAATTTTCTAAAGCAGCTTTATATTTTTGTTAATTGTATTTGAATGTATATCCATCCCACTATTTACCGTCATATTGTATTACAGCATCCACATTATAGCCTGAAAGTTTATCGCGGCCTTTCAGTCCTTTTAGTTCCATTAAAAAGATAATCTTCACTACTTCTCCGCCAAGCATTTCAATCAGCTTAGTAATAGCTTCAATCGTACCGCCTGTAGCTATCAGATCATCAACAATAACAACCTTTTGACCTTGCTTGATGGCATCCTTATGAATTTCTATTGTAGCCTTGCCATATTCAAGATCATAATCCATCGATATGGTTTCGCAAGGCAGTTTTCCTTTTTTACGGATCGGTACAAATGCTTTATTTAAGTTATAGGCTAACGGAACACCAAAAATGAAGCCTCTCGATTCCGGTCCTATGATTGCATCAAAATCCAGTCCCTCCAAAAGCTTCTGCATCTCATCAATTGCCAATTTCAATCCTTCTTTGTCCTGTAAAACACTGGTTACATCTCTAAATATAATACCAGGCTCAGGAAAATTCGGAATACTCCTTACATAACTCTCTAATTCTTTCATCTCTTAACCATACCTTTCTCCATAAAAAATCTATCTTTCTCTGATGCACGTTTTAAATTATTGTAATTTTTAATATATAAATTAACATAATACACCATAATTTTACATTTATAGGATAGAATTGCACAAATTCAAAGTTATTTGCTAATTATATCACCATACTTTATATTTCGTAAAGATTATTTCTCCATACATTATTAAAAAATACTTTAATCTAACATTTTTATTCCTATGCTGAAACTTCGTAGTTAATATTATGATTATACTAGTACCTTCTACTGTAAAGCTTGTGAATTTGCAATTTATCTATAGTTCTGTATCATGAGCTGAATTGTTTTAAAGCCATTATATTCATTCATACGCGGGAAATAGGTGATGGATATTTCCGCATTGATCCCTCTTCCTGTCTTTAACCTTTCTGCTTCTTCACTTCCATAAGTATTGCCGATATAGTTAAAAAACTGCACAACATCACCAAAATATATTGCATCCATTTCCCGACCATACTGATTTACAACACGAAAACGGATACCATTTGCATTTCTTCCGATAATCAGTGCTGATTTAATCTTTAGATTCTTCTCTGCAAATAGAGGCTTTTCATTACCCTTTCCGTGAGGTTCCAGCTGTCTGAGCTCGTTGATCAAGGATTCAGTAATATAGCCCAGAGGAAGATGAATGTCAATACTTACCTTTGGTACAAGCATATCTTGTGTTAAGCAGGTATTCTGATTTAGTAATTCTCTTAGAGTTTCCACATTTTCGCGAAGAAGTGAAAAACCCGCTGCCATCGGATGACCGCCCATCTTCAGGAAAATATCCCTATGTTTTGATAATTCTTCATACATATTAAATTGCTCTATGGAACGACCGGAGCCTTTGATGCAGTCCTTAGCATCCGTAAGTATTAATGTCGGTTTATGATAACGCTCCTTAATTCTTCCTGCTATAATACCTGCGATACTTTCATGACAACCCTCGAGATATACAACCAGAACCTTATCCTCTTTAAGATCCGAGGTTTCTATCTGATCAACTGCCTTTTCAACATTTTCCATAGTCATATTTTTTCTGATCTCATTCAGATCACGGACTTCTTTAGCAAGCCTTACTGCATCTTCTTTCGTCGCTGCCAGTAATAAATCCAAACCTTTTTTTGCAGTATCCAGTCTTCCGGAAGCATTTAGGCATGGGCCTATGACAAATCCAAGTTGAAAGGTGCTTAGCTGTTCCTTGTCCACACCGCTTGCCTCCATTAACGCAAGAAGCCCTTTATTATTCGTCTTTTTTAAGAGGCTCAATCCATATTTTACGATAATACGATTCTCATCCACGAGATCCATTACATCACATACCGTTGCTATAGCAGCAAAGGAAATAAGTTCCTCTAAAAGCCCCTCTTTCCCCTCTATCTTATAAGAATCCAACAGAGCTACACTTAGTTTATAAGCAACTGTTGCCCCACACAGATTTTCAAAGGGATAAGTACAATCCGTCTGTTTTGGATTAATGATGGCATCCGCATCCGGAAGTAAAAAGTTCCCATCCTCAGACTGTATTAGGCTATGATGGTCCGTTATAATCACTGTCATATGATTTTCTTTGGCGAGTGCTACCTGATCGATTGCTGAGATGCCATTATCACAGGTTAATATGGTATCTATCTGATCATGATATGCTGTTTCAACCATATTGATATTAATTCCGTAACCATCTTTAATCCGGTCGGGAATCTCATAATCCACGATTGCTCCCAACAAATTAAGAGTTCGGTACAGAATATAGGTAGCAACTACCCCATCTACATCATAATCACCAATAATACGGATTTTTTTACCTAACTTTATCTTTTCATTAATAATATCACATGCTTTATCCATATCCTTAAGTAATAACGGAGGATAAAGCCGTCTTAAATCTGAATTCAGAAATGCCCTGATATCCTCAGGTTCCTCCAAACCCTTATTCACAAGGCAACGGGCTAGGACTTCACTGACTCCGCACTCACCTACAATGCGCATAAAGTCTGCTTTTTTATTTTTAATCACCCAATTTTCCATAGTGCCTCCGTTAGTTTTCCAAAGCCGCCTTAAGCATGATTGCACATTCTACCCTTTTCTTCTGAAGCGCACAGCCGATATCATAAGCATTATTAATATCTCCATGGAATTTAAAAGAGTTAGCTGCACAGCCGCCGCTGCAGAAGAATTTTGCAAAACAGCTCTTACATTTGTCTTTGGAATATACATTACACTGCTTAAATTCTTCCTTAAGTTCAGACTTCCCAATTCCTTCCCATACATTACCTAATTGAAATTCATCAATACCAACAAACTGATGGCAGGGATAAAGATCCCCCCAAGGTGTTACTGCGAGATATTCTGTACCCGAACCGCAGCCGGACAGACGTTTTGCAACACAAGGTCCACCGGTTAGATCTATCATAAAATGGAAGAAGTTAAAGTCCTTTCCTTCCTTCCTTTTCTCTAACATATAAGCTGCAAGCTTATCATACTCTACATAGAGCTTCGGCAAATCCTCCTCGGTTATCGCATAAGGCTCTTCTGGTAATGCTACGACCGGCTCCACCGATATCTGCTGAAAGCCCAGTTCGGCAAGATGCTTGACATCCTCAGAAAAATCAAGATTATTATGAGTAAAGGTTCCCCTTACATAATAATTGGTCTGATTTCTTGAAGTAGCAAACTTCTGGAATTTAGGAAGGATAACATCATAGCTTCCTTTCCCGTTTCTGCTGGGTCGCATTCTGTCATTGACCTCTTTTCGACCATCAATGCTTAATACCACATTACTCATCTCGCGATTGGCAAATTCCATCACGTCATCATCCAGAAGAATTCCGTTCGTAGTAAGAGTAAAGCGAAATTTCTTATTATGAATAGCTTCCTGCTCTCTTGCATATTTGACCAGATCCTTAACTACCTGAAAATTCATCAGTGGTTCTCCGCCGAAGAAGTCCACCTCCAAGTTCTTGCGGTTACCAGAGTTAGCAATCAGAAAATCCAATGCTTGCTTTCCGACTTCATAGCTCATCAACTCCCGATGACCTTTGTATTCACCCTCTTCTGCGAAACAGTACTTGCAAGCTAGATTACAGTCGTGGGCAATATGTAAGCAAAGAGCCTTTACTACAGTGGAACGCTGCTTAAAATCCTTGATATAATCTTCGTAGATATCCCTTGTAAAAAGAGCCCCATCCTTCTTTAGTTCTTCAATATCATCCATTACTTCATTAATCTGATTTACTAGCTCCTCTACATGCTCCGAAAAATCCTCTTTGTTCCCATCCTGTGAAGTAATACAGGACATATGCTCAGGTTTTATATATTTTTCAACCATCGCACTGATAATGCTGCCCCTAGTGTTATTCTCATACATCTCAATTATATCATAGGCCAAATCGTCAACCACGTGCACCGCACCGCTGTTTACGTCCAAAACAATATTGTAGCCATTATTTTTAAACTGATGAATCATATTAACCTCCATTCTGCCGTCAGGCAGCTCAAATACTTCTGTGGATTAGTTCACTAATCCACTGGAAAAATAGTACACTTTCGTTCGTTTGCCTAAATTATTTGTTCTGCTTTTTTCAATCTAATATTTACTTATCAAAAAATATAATACGTATTTTTTACAACGAATAGGACTGTCTTAAAATATCTTCCGAGAATAGCGAACTAGTCGAAAAATATTTTAAGGCAGCCCCACATTCATCACTGTTCTAATCATGTAATCGCTGAACCAGATTGCGTGTTCTATGTACGAATTTATCTATTTGTTTTCACAACTCTGATTACCAACTGTACAAGATGTCTTACATGCTGACTGGCAGGATGTCTGACATTCACCACATCCACCTTTTTTCATTGACTCCTTAAGGTTTCTTGTGTTTAAAGTCTTAATATGCTTCATCGTTTGGCCTCCTTAACATCTATTAACTTTTGCCATTATATCATAAGTATATGCATAAGAAAAGAGTTTTTTGCTCTATGATATTTGGTGTTATTAGAGTTTTAATAATGCTGCAATATTTTCTCCCAGTACGGCATCGGTGACAGCCTTGCTTTTGGATACTTTTCTAACTGCAGCAAGAGACAGTTCCAGATCTCCATAAGGCATATCCACTCCGAAAATACATTTATCAGGTAATTCCTGAATGGCAACTTTTAATACTAAAGTGGAGAAGAAAGCTGATATATCCATATATAGATTTGGAATTTCCTTCACTAGAGGAATCGTTTCTAACCAATTGCTTCCACCTAAATGTCCCAGAATAATCGGAATCGATGGAAATTTCTTTGCTAATTCAGCAATCTCTTTGATATCCTGCAATGCCAATGGATTAAAGCCATGAATCCATAGCGGCAGATTCTTAAAATTTTGAGATGCTCTGGCAATTGGATCTAATAAGTGGACGGCACCGCTTGGAAGTGTGAATTCTCCTAAACCGATGAATCCATTTTTGATAATTTCCTGTTCCATGTAATCATTCAGTTCTTCTTCGGAAAGTCCAACCGGGACAGGTCCAAAGCCAAGATAATGCGTTGGATAAGTGATAATTACTTGCTTTAATTCTTGAATACTCTTTTGTTTTGCAGTGTTGGCTGCATTGTGTTTTCCCTGAAGAATTTCATTCAGGCGCTGCATCTCCCGTTGCATCCCAGAGAAGTTCTCTGTCTCTTCCGGATGAATGGTGGTTGAAAACAGGATGGTCTTATCCACCCCCGCCTGATTCATAGTTTCTATATGTTGCTTGACCGGCAACATAACATGAGAATGTCCATCAATAATCATGATCATCATATCCTTTCATCTTGATATCTTTATCACTATCCATTATACTAAGATAAACGCAAAAAGAAAGTATGCACTTTTTTGTAATATACTCACCAAAAGGAAAGTGATTATCATGTCTGAAAAATTATGTCTGGTAAATAGCAAAGAACCATTTGAATATACGCTTACTATCATCAGCGGGAAATGGAAGCTTAAAATTATCTATATTCTTGCATGTACGGAAATGGCTCGATATGGAGAAATGAAAAAAAGAATTGAGGGAATCACACACAAAATGCTAAGTTCTCAATTAAAAGAATTAGAACAGCAAGGGATTATTCTGCGAAAAGAATACCCACAAATACCGCCGAAAGTAGAATATTCTCTATCCGAGAAAGGGAAAAGCCTAATTCCTTTGATGCGAATGATTTGTGACTGGGGCGCTGAGCATAAAGGCAAAGAAGAAGCTCCTTATAATACTCCTCATAATAATACACATTTATAGAGATAGGTATTGAATCAGCTATTTATGGTATGTTATAATATATCATATCGTAATTAATACTACTTGAATTTATTCTAAGTTAAAATGTATTAATTTTGCAGAAACTTACTGCGTATGGAAAGGATTGGATAGTAATATGAAAAAATATATCATTACAACAGATACAACCAGTGACTTGCCGCAGGATTATCTGGATGCACATAATATAGGTACGTCTCCATTATATTACAGTATTGAAGATATCATTTACGGTGAGGATAAATTTCTTGACCCAAAGGAATTTTATAATAAAATGCGCAGTGGTGCGATGCCAACAACAATGGCAATTAACCCTGATTTAGCTCGAAATGTATTTACTAAATACATCGAAGAAGGTTATGATGTACTACACATTGCTTTCTCATCTGCTCTTAGCGGAAGTTATTCCGTGGCTTCTACGGTTGCAAGGGAACTTAGTGATGAATATCCGGATACTAAGCTGATTGTAATTGATTCTCTATGTGCTTCCCTGGGAGAAGGTCTGCTGATTCATAAAGCTGTGGAACTAAAAGAAAGCGGAAAAACTATTAATGAGGTTGCCGATTGGCTGGAAAAAAATAAACTTAATTTATGCCATCTGTTTACTGTTGATGATCTTTTTCATCTTCATCGTGGTGGGCGGGTTTCAAAGGCAGCTGCTATCATTGGGACCTTGATTAATGTAAAACCACTTCTTCATGTTGATAATGAAGGTCGTTTAATACCTTTGAATAATGTTAGAGGCAGAAAAAAGGCCTTAATCTCATTGGTAGATCAGATGGAAGCCCGATTGAAAGATTACTCTTATTCAAATGATATATTTTATATCAGCCATGGTGATTGTTTGGAGGACGCTGAATTTGTAGCCGACCTTATTAAAGAACGTCTTGGAATCAAAAATTGCCTTATTAATTATATATGCCCTACCATTGGAGCACATTCCGGTCCTGGAACAGTTGCCCTATTCTTTATGGGTAAAGAGAGATAAAACCTCCTATCATAGATTTTTATAATAAGAAATCAGGTGCTATATGAAAGAATTCCATTGTTATTTTAAAACAACGATTGCAACGTTAATCCATGCTTGTTATGGAAGATATAGCAGCTTCCGTATTGGGAAGTGTGGAATGCAAGATTTCACAAAATTATATCAATACAGGCCGGATGCGAGGTTAATTGCAGTATATTCTTCTATTATATAATGATAAATCTATTTACTAATCTGATAATTTTATCAGGTAACTAAATAATTCAGTAATGGTCAGAGCGTCATATTAAAAATTAAAAATACGAATATGGTAATTATATATTCGTCTTGACCAGACTATCTATCATAATATTAGGAGGATATCATATGAATATTGCTATTACACATGTTGCAGTTTATGCGACTGATCTCATAAAGACACGTGATTATTATATTAGATTTTTCGGAGGTAAAAGTAATTCCCTTTATCAGAATTCAGAGGGTTTCTCCAGCTACTTTATTACCTTTGACAGCGGTATCAGACTGGAGATTATGCATCACACTGAGCTTGAACGACAAATTATCAAAGATAGGGTAAGTGGTTGGAGCCACGTGGCTTTTTCGGTCGGAAGCAAGGAAAAGGTCATTGAACTAACCCAGAACATTATCGCAGCAGGATATGAATTATTTAGTCCACCAAGGCAAACCGGAGACGGTTATTTTGAAAGCTGCGTTGGGGATCCAGATGGAAACCGCGTAGAAATTACCATATAATCATGAATAATAATACTTTGTCCGTATTATAACGATACATAATTATATATTAATTTTTAGTTTAACTCGTAAGGTATCAAAACCTTAACCAGATGTTAATATTCACAAAGGGAGCTCATCAAATGTTATATCTGATGATGCTCCCTTTTTAGGCTTTTAATAACTTTTCGAGAAAATCCAAATACTAACTTGGGTTTTTTTTATAAAATCTACTTAAAGGAACCTCCGTTATGAAGGTTACTGACAACTTCACTAACTCGGTTTCTTGCTTCATCCCCAGTCGTGGAACTTTTAATATAGTCAACCATTTGTTTTTTACTGTCTTCCGGCATATTTACAAAATTCGTCATAGCTTTCATATCCAGAGCCAAACGAAATCCCAGTCCTTCCGGAAGTTCATGTTCACCACCAACCAGACTCATAGGCTTGCTCCTTTCCAATCATAAAGATTAAATTGATTCAAGCTTAGTATCTGATTGTTTTCAAGTTTTATGTGATAATTAATTTCCTATTTTCTCTAATAAAGAAAAAACTTTTTATTCATTTCTGATTCTTTCAATGACCGTCTCTTTGCATATCCTTCTATAATTTGATATGGCAATTATTATTATCACTAAGAAAAGAAATGGAAGAACAGCTACGCTTGGAAGAACTGATATTTTGCATTTAAAAAAGAATGCCGGACCTACAACCATGCAGATTAGCCTTTGCGCACACAAAATACTAGCTAATGTTGAAAAGATCCATGCCAGTACCAGATATATGCCACCTTCCCAAACCAACATTTTTAATATCTGCTTTTTTGTCATTCCTACGACTTCCAGCAGTGTCAATTCCTTTCGCCTTGACAGAATAGAGGTCATCATAGTATTCGAATAATTTAATATTCCTATAACAAAAAGCACTACTATCAGCAATGCACCAATTGCATAGTATTTATTAACGAAGCTTTGAAATTGCTTATGCAATTCATATCTAGAATTGATTGCACAATTATAATCATTGCTTTTCATATAGTCATTGATCCAGTCTGAAACCTTATGCAATTTACCTTTCTTTACATCAATAGCAGCTAAAATAGCTTTATCATTACTTGTTTTATTGATATATTCTTTTTCCGGTATCAGATAAGATATATAAAATGGTCCATCATGCTTTGGAATAAAAGTTACCGGCAGATTCGCTATAGCTATAACATGATAATCTTTGCTGTTCTCATTATTAAATTTCAATTGTACCGTATCACCTGGTACTAATGTGTAACTATACACGTTCATTTCTGATATCACATATTTACCACTGCTAAAATCTGTCCATGAACAGTTACCCCCCTTAAAATTTAACCTATTAAATGCTGCTTCATTAATACCGATATATCGACATGGTACCTCTCGTTTATCAAGATAATTTTGAATAACTTTCTTTTGTTGCTTATTATAGACATCATCCTGTGACTTTTTTATCATATCAGCTATCTTTTGATAATCCTTATCACCTATCTTCTGAGTAGTTTTTGTATAATAGATATAACCTACTGAGGCAATGTCTTTATTACCATATACCTTCTTCTTAAATTCTGGAGTAATATTGTCAAGTTCTGTGAGTCCTTCATTGCTACTTACTTTACTTATCTCAAGATCTGCACTAATCAGCATACTGGTATAGCGGTCAAAATCAAAGCCACGCACAATCATGTATACCGCAT
>JAEWMT010000100.1 GCA_023393095.1 Bacillota bacterium | reverse complement strand
ACTTTCATACCGATACGGTTCGTGATGTTTTAACATCAATGAAAATCTATTTTTGAGACTCATGTGTAGTCTCATGTTTTTAGAATTTTCAGGGTTGTTTCACTGTTCAATTATCAAGGTTCATGTTTTGTTGTGACACATTTCATCTTATTATCTGTTGCGCCGCCAACTTTTTTAGTTTAACACAGTCGATGCATTATGTCAACCACTTTTTTATTATTTCTTTTATATTTCGTGGTCGTTCATCAACGGTGGATTTTTATTTTACATTCTAAATCGAAAAATGTCAATAACAAAAACATTATTTTTTCTAGTGTATTTCTTCCAGTTCCTGCTCATCCAAATCTTCAGCATCAATATTCAATGTATTAAGAGATCTTCTCTTTCTTCTGGCTTCTTCAGAGTATTGCATAATATAATCTTTTATTTCACTGGCATGTCTGATATGCCATAAAATCAACTCCGGATGTGTCGTATCCCCAGTGTAACAAGTAATTGTACCGATTTTAAACATCCGTTCTGAAAGGCTGCGGGTCAAACGTACATCCTGTATCTTATACATATATGCATCATCTTCCGTAATATTTAGAAATCCAGAGGTTATCGTTATTTTTTCTTCTCCAATAAAATATTTCGTAAAGGTAAATGGTAACCCAAAGAATTTCAATCGCTTTCTTTCATTAAAGCTCATTATACTATCCCTCTTTCTTTTATTTCATCTCGATTGTTGCTGATTTGCTCCCCTTGGTAGCGATCAAATTCATTTTCGTTATCTTAGTCGTATCAGGAACTTCAAAAATCAAAAGACCTTTTCCAGTCTTTCCTCCATCAAATTTTAAGTCATTATATCCTAAGTCATTTTCAAGCACAGAAGGCAGAGGAGAATAGCGTGTACCCGAATTAACATCCAGCTGATAACTGATATTTTCATCCAATAGTTTTAATGTCTGCTTCTTGTCAGATTGGTTTTTAATAGAAAAAGAAACAACAAGCATCTTACAACCCTCACTATGAGTTAGTAAAAACATTGCATCATCCGCATTCTCTGGATAAGTATCAACTAATTTGTAGGATTTATAGTTGATATCAAAATTATCTTGATCTATTAATTGATTCAGTGTACATGATTCTTTTGCTTTGTCCGAAGACTCATTGATATTACCAGAAGGCTCATTGTTATTACTAACGCTGTTATTTGTATTTACAGCTGTTTCTGATATTCCTGGTGTGGTTATATTTTGTGGCTCTGTTGGAACAGGGGTTTGTGTTATGCTATCCGTATTTGAACTATTGTCTTTTATCTCGTCCTCAGATACCAGTTCCTGGTCATAATCCTTATCGCTTTTTAAAAGCAGCCCTGCCATATATTCAGCTACTGCATTAGTCTGTTGATCAGTCGCTGTATATTTTTGAACACATCCAGTTAAAGATAGTACAAAAAGAATGATAACTGCTAATTTCAATCGTTTCATACATATATCCCCCAGTCGTCTTAATCATTTGTAATGACTCATAAAACATAATTGTACATCAATCATCTTATCACCATTTGTAAATTTCAGCAATAAAAATAAATGAATTTGATTTGATCCTGGTAAAAATTAATCATGACACAAAGAAGAAGGTCCTATCACCTTTTATGTTGTTAGGGATAGAACCGTTATAAGAATTCGATAGCCTCCGGCAGATGCTCACTCGCTTCGCTCGGCGCTTATTATGAAGGTTTTCATAATAAATGATCGAAACTATTTACCTTTATTATGATTGAGTATCCAGCTCAAACCAGAACTCTACTCCGATCGCTCTGTTTATCACACCACATTCCTTATTATGTGAATTCATGATAGCCTTAACGATGGATAAGCCAATTCCACTGCCTCCGTATTCTCTAGTTCTAGCTTTATCAATTTTATAAAATTTGATCCAAATTTTATCAATCTCATCCTCCTGTATATTATCTCCCGTATTAAATACAGCAACCCGAACTGTGTCTCCTCTTAGGATCAGTTTAATCTCAATAATTTTTGATCCATTGACATGGTTAAGTGCATTACTGATATAATTTGTAACAACCTGTTCGATTAAAAATTCATCTGCCCACACATATACCGGCTCAATCTGATCAAAGTGAAGAGTAACTTCTTTTTGTTTAAATAATATTTCAGTCGAACTTAGAACTGATTTAATTAATACAACAATATCAAACCGGTCAAAATTCACCTGGTTATTACCAAATTCCAATTCATTCAGACTTAACAGCTTTTTCACCATATTATTCATTTTATTTGCTTCATCCATGATAACCTCGCAGTAGTAATCCCTACTTTCTTCATCATCATTAACGTCTTCCTTGAGACCTTCTGCATATCCCTGTATCAACGCAATCGGTGTTTTTAGCTCATGAGATACATTGGATAGAAACTCCTTACGCATTTCATCAATTTCAGTCTTTCTCTGAATATCCGTCATAAGCTCATTATTAGCCTGTTTCAATTCCAAAATTGTTGTTTCCAGTTTATCGGACAGGATATTAATGCATCTGCCAAGTTCTCCGATTTCATCATCGGTTGTCACTTTGTATTTTATTTCAAAATTAAGATCAGTCATTTTCTTGGCAATACCAGACAAATCCAGAATCGGTTTCGTAAATTTCTTACTAATTAAGAACATCGCAATGGTTCCGATGATTGCTGCTATGATACCTACAAAAGCGAGAAATTTATTTGCGATTGCTACACTAGTTGTAATACTTTCATAATTGGATTGTACTCGAATAACTCCTTTATTTTCTGTGCCTCCAAATATTGGTTTATTTGAATTATTTGTTGGATTTTTTGTATTTCCTTGATTATTATTATTTGCTCCCGAAGTATCCTCCGAAGAGTCACCAAAATCATTGGAATTATCTGTTGCATCTCCTGATGCACCCTGAGTAATATTCGGTACCTTAGTTATCGGATTGGAACTCCCTGAAGATTCTTCCGGTACTTTGGTTATATGATCGGAGCTTCCTGAAAATTCGCCTAATGAATTCGACTCCTGCACAGAAAAAGTAAACATACCGTCCAGTATTATGTTGCTTGAATTCATCTGTTTATTATAATAGGTGCGTATTACATAATTCTGTGATTCCTTTAATGTTTTCTTATATTCCATATATGGATCACGAAATCCAAAAAAAACCTTCTCAATATCCTTTGTTTTTGCTTTTTCCCTTTTACCCATATTAGCAGAGATAGGGAAAATCAAATCATGCTTTGAGTTAAAAACATAAACCTTGACATCATATTTTGTTTCTAACCGTTCCACTAAGATAGTATTTTCATCTGAAAGATTATCTTCTCCATTATTTTTATAAATATCAGCAACATTTCGATACACATCATTCAGCATATTCACCTTACTATGTGTGTAAAAAGAAGGCAAAAAGGCACTGTTAATAATCCACGTTATCAATATGGTCATGATTACCATTATTGTTAGTAACAGCGTTATTTTCATTCGTATTGAATGCTTCATGCATCTACCTCAAATTTATAGCCAAGGCCCCAAATTGTTTTAATATACTCTCCTTTGGATCCCAATTTACTTCTAAGTTTCTTAACATGAGTATCAATGGTTCTTGCATCACCAAAATAATCATAATTCCATACATTGTTTAGAATCTTTTCCCTGGATAAGGCAACACCCTGATTCGCTACAAAATAGGATAACAGTTCAAACTCTTTAAAACTAAGTTCAATCTCTTCTCCGTCAATTTTAACCTGATGTGCAGATTTATCAAGAGCAACACCTCCTACATCGATTAACCCCTCTTCTGTTACCGTCGTTCTACGGACAACTGCCTCTACCCTTGCAACAAGTATCTTAGGACTGAACGGCTTTGATATGTATTCATCTACACCAAGTTCAAAGCCAAGTAGTTCATCCTTTTCATCTGCCTTAGCAGTCAGCATGATAATCGGAACTTTAGAATATTGCCTAATTTCCCTACATACCTGCCAGCCATCCAGCTTTGGCATCATAACATCCAAAATTATTAACGCTATATCTTTTTTTGAAAAAAAGATATCAATCGCCTGTTCGCCATTTTCAGCTTCAATTACTTCATAGTCCTTACGTACCAAAAAATCCTTTACAAGCTTTCTCATTCTGCTTTCATCGTCTACAACAAGTATTTTTAGCTTATCCATTTGGCACCTCCAAAATAATTGTATGTTTAGGTAATTGTACTATGTTTATCACTGTGTTTTTTTAATCATAACATTGAACTATGATAAAATTGTGAAATTATTGAGTTAATTGTATGTCCTCTTTTTCCTGAAGCGATTTCTCTCTTGCAGTAAGATTCTCCTCCCATGCTGAATACTTATTTAGTATTTTATTTTCATAATTGGTAAACTTACTGCGATCACTGAAAACGGATATAAACATCATAATCATTATAATTACAAAAAGAAAGATCGAGATTATTTTTGAATTCCTTAATCGTATCCGGTAATCCGAAAGTAATTGTACCTGCTTCTTCTCAGGATCCTTTAACATACCAGATAATGCCTTAGCCTCCTTTCCATCCTTTGTAATTGGGATGCCTTGAAGACTTCCATTATGTACAATTCCTTCTTTTAAAAGCCTTTCCTGTAATTCCTTTAAAAAAGTATAACCGACTACTGTTCTCAGAATTTTATATTTAACCAGCTTCCGATATAATTTAACCATCTTTCCCTGATTACTCAAGTCTATTTTTGCTTTCATATATTCAATCGATTCTGCCTCTTTTTTGGCATCTTCATAATCCTGCCGATCAGCAAAGATAAAGCCCTCTACTTCATATGTTCTTTCACTCATGTGTTTCTCCATTCCTAAACATTTTAATGAATAATAAGTTTATACCAAGAATTTACGCAGCATAAACTTATTGTATAAATAGATCGATAATTCTTTCACACTTTTTTATAATTTAACGAGAATTTGAATCCTTTTCGAGGTTTTTAACTGTCCCAATTGCAGCTTGTGAGATTTTTACGATAACGTTAAATATAATAAATCAAATATATTCAAATTTATTCTACTATCGCAAAAAATGAAAAGCAAGTATTTCTAATTACCCAGATTATATGGAGCTATACTAATTATATTTTATTTGGAACTGCGCTGTATTCGTAGCTGTCACCGATTACTTTATATCCGACTTTTTCGTAAGCTCTATTAGAAAGCGGATTTTTCTTATCTATAATAAGCGTGCAAAATTCATTTCCCTGCTCCAGCAGTTCTTTACTTAGATAATAGATATTGGCAGCTGCATATCCCTTACCTCGATATTCTTCCGGAGTATAAATATAGGTTATTGTAGTGCCGTGAGCCAATTTCCTTGATGCTACCGCCATTGAAACAACATTGTGATCAATATCCTCATAAAAATATATTTGATTTTCTTCAATTTGCTTTACCGCCTTTTGCAAGGCTTCTTCATAGTCTGTCTCACTCGTAAGTGCCTCCATCTGGAATTCAACCATCCACTGCGCTGCAAGCTTTGCCTCCTCAGGCTGCGCTAATCGGTGTGATCCATCAACAGGCTTTATCTCATTTATCTGTCGTAGCTCCATGATATCCATTCCCATTTTCTCTACAAATGTACAATTTACATACTGTTTGAGTTGTTCTATAAAACTTTGACAGACATTAGCCGCAGCTATGATTCCTTTAATAGTAATATGATTATTTCCAAAATAGTCAGCTAATGCAATGGAAGCCGGTACTATCCGATCGGTATCAACCGCATATATCAAAAGATCGTCAGATGAAACATTACAAAACAAAAGGCAGACATCCTTTTCTTCTAGAACAACACCAAAGAAAGCCTTTTCATGTATTTCATTATCACAATAATGATAAGCCCAATAAAGTACTAACTGACCTAATGCTTCATGCTCTATAAGAACCGCTTCATAATCGTCTAAAAATGCCCGAGCATTCTTAAATTCCTTAACTACCATCCTATTACCTTCCTTCAATCTGCCTCAAAATATTATATTAATATTATTTCCCTTGATTTTGGTACTTTAAACCATAAACATTTACCCTACTGCGTTCTACTTATTTTATTTAACAATCTAATCAAGGAATTATTTGTATAAAGTAACTCAACATCAAATATGTTTGTATAAAATACTCGTTCTACTCAAATATTATAATGTATAATTTACCAACTTGTTCAAAAATATACCAACTCATTATTAGGGTAAATAAGGAGGCTGCCTATGGAACAGAATCTATTTTCTCGATATAAACTGAAGGATTACTTGTTAATTACAGCAGGAATTCTTCTAGTTGTTGTTGGAGTATATTTTTTTAAATTCCCGAACAACTTTTCTATCGGTGGTGTGACCGGTGCTGCAATTATTCTTAGCAAGCTTTTTCATGGTAGTGTAAGCTCCGGGACGCTTGTTCTTATTATTAATATTATTCTTCTGATTTTTGCATATATTTTTCTTGGTAAAAGCGTTGGTAACCGGACTGCTTATGGAAGTATTCTTTTATCAGTCTCACTACGTTTGTTAGAAATCTTTGTTCCAATGGAAAAGCCTTTTACTACCCAGCCAACTCTAGAGCTTGCTTTTGCAGTTCTTCTGCCATCCATCGGTTCCGCAGTTCTTTTTAATATCGGAGCCTCTACGGGCGGTACGGATATTATAGCTATGATGCTCAGTAAATACAGCAGCCTGGATATTGGTCGTTCACTTTTGATCAGTGATTTTCTGCTTACGTTACTTACCTTTTTTGTATTTGATATTACAGTTGGATTGTTCTCCATATTAGGACTATTCTTAAAATCAACTATCGTTGATACTGTCATTGAAAACCTGAATTTAAATAAATATTTTACTATAGTAAGTGAAAATCCAAAGCCTATCTGTGAGTATATCCTAAATAACATCCACAGAAGCGCGACAATATATGATGCAAAGGGAGCATTTTCAGATAAATCAAAGAAAATAATAATTACTGTCATGAACAGAAATCAGGCAATCCACCTCAGAAAATTTATTAAGCTTACAGATACAAATGCATTTATCATGATTACCAATACCAGTGAGATAATAGGTCGTGGTTTCCGAATATAAATTACCGTAACTTGAGTTCATATAATATCTATAAATCAATTGAACTGCATATATATTAGTTAAGTTGATATTTTTTTGATATTGGGGGATTTTCATTGGAAACTTATAACAATATTGATTCTGCACTTTCTGAGCATCGATTCTGGCTGCAGATTATGGGCGATCATGCCCGTTTCATTTTCTTTTCTCTAGCTCCAACCGAGCCGGAATACATATTAACCGCCCAAGAATTCATTATTCTCTTCGATCAGCTATTAGAGCAATCCCATAAACCATTGACATTTTCCGAACTAGAAGAACTAAACAGGAAGTCTTATGAAGCCACATACCGGCTGAGGGAATTCAAAACAGAGCTGCTATCTATGACTTTAACTTCGGACTTGAAATCACATCTTACTTCATCATTTTATAACGATATGTTAAATGAGCTTGAGGAATATTTATTTATTCTGAACTCACTGATGCATGGTCAAAATCCGCTGCAGCATCCACTTCATTATCATATGCTATGGCTATCAGATGCTATTGGACACTCTGCTTCTATCCTGTCCGGACTGGATTTTATTGAAAAGGATTTGATTAAATTGTCAAACACGTTCGAGCTTGAGTTTCAGGATTTAGATGCCAAAGCGCGAATGATGAACGGATATTTAAGAACCGGTTTATGTAATTTTACCGCTTTGGAGCGTTTGAATGAGCAGGCGGAAACCACAATGAATGATTTTATGAATTTTCTAGAGAATATACGTGATCAAAGAATGGACAGTAAAATCTTAGGAAGCCTGATGCCATTAATGGCAGATCACATGTACCGCGAAGAATGCTATTATCTGCAGAAGTTATCCCAAAGTACAGATAATATTCGTAAACCTATATGTGACCCTGCAAGTCCAAGACTTGAAGTCTGAAAAATTTATATGCCGCAAAAGCAGCAGATGGTGAGGTTATTATGGAATTTCAGCAGAGCAAGACCTTTGGTAATATGCAGAAGGCTTACGAAAGAGAATTAATGATCAGTACATTATATGATATTTTCAGTGATCAAGCCGTAGTTGAACAATATATTCAGATATCAAATATTTTTAAAACGATAGAGAGAAATAATAAAGAACATGCCCGAATTTTTCTAAGAAGATTAAACAACGGAATAATTCCTGAAACACAATCAAATCTGCTGTCTTCTGCTAACTTTGAAACTGATACCGCAGCCCTGTACCGAAATTATGGCAATACAGCAAAAGATGAAAATTACAATGATATTGCTGCTTTATTTAATGGAATTGCAAATATTTCATTAAATCATGATCTATTATTAAGAACACAATATGATAATGTTTTAAGACAGGAAGTATTCTGTAAACCACAGCAGACTCTCTGGATTTGTCAACAGTGCGGTAATATATTGGCTGGAGATTGTGCTCCCACAATTTGCCCAATCTGTGGTTTTCCACAGGGGTATTATATGGTTTATACCGGTACTACGACTTGAAGAAATATTTAAGGAGGTTAGCAGAAGTTTACTTATCTGCTGAACCTCCTTTTTTTATTACTACTCATAGGCTCCCGGCTGTTCAATATATCTTATATAAAATTCATCATAGGTTAATTCACTGAAATATACCGATCTTGCAAGTTCATTACCAAGATAACGAAAATGCCACGGTTCATAATCATATCCTGTAATCTCTTCCTTACCTTTTGGATACCTGAGTATAAATCCGTATTGATAAGAATTCTCGGCAAGCCATCTGCCCTCCGGTGTAGCTTCAAAGGTTTGTTCAAGGTCATTAATATCTACTGCCAATCCGGTCTGATGCTCACTATGTCCGGGACGAGCAGAAACCTTATCCCTTTCCTGCTGATACTCTTCCAATGACTGATAGGGTGTTATATTCTTTAGATAAATTTTCCACTGATAATAATAACTCCGATAGGTTGAAATAGCCTTTAGATAAATTCCCTCTTGGTAAGCATCACTGCACATTTTTTCAAAAGCAAGCCTAGCTTCATGTCTTAGCATTAGACCATCCGGGTTAAATTCAAGTGTTATCACCTCAAGATCATCCGGAATATAATCTTCAGTCAGCTTATTAAACTTATTAACCAATACATTCTGAGAATCGGGTCTAGTAATGATGTCAATATTTTGATAAAAACATTCATTAATTCCGATATTAACATTGGTAAGGACATCTAACCACGAACGGTCGCCAAAAGACATTTTATAACTGATATAATCTTCTCTCTTTGTTTTATCGTAAATAGGTAAACTGGATATTAAGGAAAGCTCATCTTTATATTTTCCCTTTAATGGTTCCTCCATAACATACTACATCTCCTTTTATGTCCTCTAGAAAATTGCCTGATATTACGTCTTTTATTTATTAATAGAAATATTCAGTAACCTTTGTCTTTATAACTTAATTTAATGTACCTTAACAATCATATGAAAAACATCTATCTTTAATAAACAAATTATGTTGACAAAAAATCTAGTGCAGCTTATTAAGTCCGCACTATTTCTTTCGTATCATTAATTGCAGTATATGCCACTTTATTCATAATGTCACACCTTGTAGTATCGCAGCTTCTCCACCTCATGTCGGTTAGAATAAATAAACTCCAAATAAATCATTTCAAGAATAACTTAACTATCCCTGAAACGGTTTCACATTCCAGCAATACCATTACTCCAATTACTATAAAAACAATGCCGACGATATATTTTTCTCTGCTTTCTATAAACCGTTTCAGTATATCTATTCCGGTAAGACGGTAACTGATCAGGCAAAGGATTAGTGTCCCTACAGCAAACACAAATAGCAACTGAAGGATGTCGAAGCCGTTAAGGGTCGTAAATAAAGGTATATATACACCAAGATCGTCAACACCCATTGCAAGGGTAATGATTAAAACCCGCAGCCATAATGTATTGCATTTCTTTGAAGCGGCTATCGCCTTTTCTTCGTCGTTATCATCATCGTCAAATAAGATTTTGATCCCCATTATAATAGGAATTAAGCCAATTAGGCCAACCATCCATTTCAAAGGTATCAGTACCAGCCCCCATGCACCGAGTAAACCAATTAATACTAATAGGAAGGTTCCCATAAAATAGGTAAAGGTAATTGTCTTCCCTTTCCCCTTATGCTCAGAACTCATGTACAACATAAAAAGTACTGGTATCTCATCAATGCTTGTTGCTAAATAAGTTATAATTGCAGTTATTATCGTCTTTATCATATGTATATACCTCCGACCTGGTTTAGATTATCTTTTCTTTTCATCTCCTTAAAAATTCTAACAATCGTTAATTATATTGTCAAGATTACTGATAATACCAAGTGCAATATATTACAATATTTGAACTATTTGACATTATTTTTATAAAACATTTCACAATATCATAAATAACGTTGGAAATACTAATTTCGAAAGTTAGTTTGCTCATTGTTATTTGGAAAGTGAGGAAGCGAAATGTTAAAAACGAAATTAGGTAGTTTTGCATTAGCGTGTATGCTAGGATGTGCCAGCATAAGCCCAGTTTATGCCTTTGCAGCTGAAACAAAAACCGAATCGGTAACGCTGTCAGAAAATGATCAAAATCAGAAAGATAGAAGAGCTGCTTTTGAAGAAGCTATGAAAAAAGCAACCGTTCAATGGAATTCTCTATCTGAAAAACAAAAAGGTGAAGTATATGCTTTAATCGAAAATGAAATGAAAGCAGAAATTCAACTTATAGATAAATTAGCTGAACTTGGAATCGTCAGTAAAGATGATGCTACCGCTTATAAAGCGCGCTTAATGGATCGTTTCAGTAGGATGAAAAAAAGCGGAGAGTTCCCGTTAGCCAGACCCAAACGCAGCAAATAATTTTGATGAAACAGATAGGTTACGATTATAATATCAATGGGCAAAATTAACTTTCATTCATATAAAATAGGTAATTGCGAAACTTGAAAGTTATTTCAAAGTTTCGCAATTTACCTAATGAAGAAAGGAGTATTGATTATGAACGATGAGAATAACAAAGGCTCTGAAAAAAATAGTAATCCGGATAATGAATTCAAAAGTTCAGTACCACATGGAACTGAGATAGAACAGCCCGGTCCATCCACTGCCACTCCCTCGATTCCTCAGGAAATTCCAATCCGCCAGGAATAACAGGCAACATAATTAGTACAACGTTCTTTCAATAACTTGGTAAATTTCCAAGAAGGATTTTTCTTGCCATTGCTGTATAAGGAAAACCAAGACAGAAATTTGTCTTGCTATTAATAGAACGTTATACTAGAGTGCTGTCGTAAACATTACCGAAATAGATTTTAATACAAAATTCCCTTACATCTATTGCGGTTTTGATTGCGACAGCTCCTAATTTAGTTCTTATGTTAGTTGTTCAGTGGTAACATTAAATGCCGCCTCCCACATAATAATAAGCAAAATTACATCGATACACAAATAAATAAATATACCGAACTGGAACGTCGTAAAGATATAGTGGATTCCGACAAGGGCTGCAAGTAGTAAAAACAAAATGAAGACTACACCAACATGATTGGTTTGCTGCGCTGTCTCGTAATTCTTCGAAAAAGGAAGAGATTTTTCAAGACAGACAAAACATACTATACTATACAATAACATATTTAAAAATACAACGAAAAGGTCCGGTATAATCCTAGTTCCATATATAACCCCAAAGATAATCGCTTCAACAATATAAACAGGCAGATATATCTTTATAAAAAATGCCTTAATTGATCCTTGAAATACCGGTTTCATAGGACCGATTGGCATTGCCTTATATATCCATGCTGCCTTAAAGCTTTCAGAGTATCTCATCATCATGATGAGCGTAGGAAGCATAATCCCACAGAAATAGATAAATAAATAAGTTTTTCCCTGTGTAATTTCTTTATAACTAGTATCACTAAAGAGCGATATCATAATGAAGAACGGAATGATAAGAGAATATCCTATGGTTGGGTATACTTTAAGTTTAAAAGCCCTTTCATTCCTCATCATATCCATCGAAAAATGATAGAATATTCTTTCTTCCCGGTTAGTGCATATTAGTTTTGAAATAATACTTTCTTTTTTACTCTTATTTTTTCCTTTTGCATCATTATTACCTAGTTTCTGAAGATACTTTTCAAAAGCTGGAATTAGCTTAATATAGAAGAAGAGCATTATAAGCGGCATCACGATTGCCATTGCACTAAACTTAATTAAGTAATGATTGATCTGATGCTTTTGGAGCATCTGAAAAGGTGCGGCAAACCATATCGGAATAACCAGGTACTGCCACCAATGGGGAACAAAAGTAATCTTAATATTCACGATATTAAATAATCTTCCAATCAACTGGTAGCCCACCATGATTACAATGGATAAAATGATCTGCATGTAATTAATGATATCCTTCAGCTTTTCCCCATCAAAGAACCTTAAAATAAGAAAATAAATCAGGGTTGTAAGTATAATACAGAAGATATCAATTAGAATAAGAAGGAACAAAAATAGCAGAAAAAATAAAAGTCCCTGCGTAAATAGGCTTGTAGCCAGAGCTGGTCCTGTTAAAGCTGCCGTCAGACATAGCATATAGTATAGAACATGCAGCGTCTTTGCCATGTTTAAGGTCTTCTGTCCTACCGGTCTAACACTGATAATACTTTTATCTCTAATATCTAGTATAATCGTGGAGAAATCCGAGATTAGCGATGACATCACAAAAAACATTACTATTCCGAATATAAAACTCATCTGGAAGATATAGCTGTTTTTCATTATGACAAATGGAATCATAATGCATCCCATAACCAAGTATATCCATAAGGAGCGAAAGAACATATTCTTATTATCGTCGCGATTACTCTTTTTTCTATCGTTAAAAACTGTCGGAACTCTTCTGCCATCCATTAATAGCTTAATATGTAGAATTCTTCTCATTACTTCATAATCAATTCCCATTTTTTCAAAAGTAGATTTAAAACGATCTAATAATTTTAAATACTTAAAATCCACGATTTATTCCTCCACTATATGAACAAATTGCTTTGCCAATGTTTCATATTCGTCAAAACCGGTTATCTGGTTAAAAATCTGCTCCAAGGAGCCTTCCTTTGACCTGGCTTTGAGCTGGCTAAAGCTGCCATCTGCCGCAATCTGACCGTTCTTAATCAATATAATTCGGTTACTGATTCTCTCAACGACATCCATAATGTGAGAGGAATAAAATATTGTTTTGCCCTGTTTGGAGAGCATTGATAATATCTCCTTCACAACCATAACACTATTGGCGTCCAAACCACTAAGTGGTTCATCTAAGAATAGAATATCCGGATTATGCAGCATGCTTGCAATGATCAGCACCTTCTGCTTCATGCCTTTTGAAAAAGAATTAATCCTTGAATCACAGACATCCTTGATTCCAAATACCACCATCAGCCGCTCTGCTTTTTCATTCGCTCTATCATAGCTCATTCCATACAGGGAACCAATAAAGGTAAGATATTCTCTTGCAGTAAGGTTTTCATAAATATCTGCAACCTCCGGTACATAACCGATCCTGCTTTTATATTCGATTGGATTCTTCTTAATATCTTGTCCGAACACTTTAACCTCTCCCCGGTATCCTTCAACAATACCAAGTATTATTTTGATCGTTGTACTTTTCCCGGCACCGTTTGTCCCGATATAGCCAATGATTTCTCCTTTATGTACTTCCAGATTAATTCCCTTTAACACCTCTTTGCTACCGTAATTCATATAAAGATCCTTAATTTCAACTGAAATATTACTTTCCATATAAACCTCCATTCTGACGATAAACTGCAAATTTGTGCATCAGCAAAATATTTGTAATATAACCATTCTTACCCATCCATTTGTATATAAATATTCCATAGTTTTATTGTAACATATTTTGGTAAAAATACAATTTATTGAATCAACTTCAAACTAAAAAAACATAGCTTTTATATATGTTTAAGGCAGATATCTCTGCCGCTTACATTCTAGATTTGTGAGTCTGTCAATATAGTAAGAAAGCCTAAAATCCTGTTTGATAGGATTTTAGGCTTTCTTTGATTTTTTCATATTTGCTATACTATTTAATATCAATCCAAAATTCTTCCGTCCGTAGAAATCGTAACGACCTGCCAAGGAATGAATTTACCGCTGTTTTGAAGGGCTCTCTTTACAGCATTTTCTATGCCACCGCAGCAGGGAACCTCCATACGTACAACCGTTACACTTTTGATATCATTTTCTTTAATGATGGCTGTCAGCTTCTCGCTGTAGTCACCTTCATCAAGTTTCGGGCATCCAATCAAGGTTATCTTATTCTTCATATACCTGTTATGAAAATCCGCATAGGCATATGCCGAGCAATCTGCAGCTATCAGAAGATTTGCATTATTAAAATAAGGTGCATTCACAGGAACCAGTTTAATCTGTACCGGCCACTGTGCTAGACGGCTGATACTCTCATGAGCTTCATTTATTATTTCGGCATGCTTTTCTTCATGCACAAGTACCTTTGTCTGCGTGCCCGGACATCCGCAGGGAAGCTTATCTGCCTGCTTTTTCATCATATTTTCCTTTACTGCTTCTTCGTTATATTCTGCTGCTTCTCTCTCTTCGAAATTGATTGCCTCAGTCGGGCAGGACGGAAGGCACGCTCCAAGGCCGTCACAGTAATCATCCCGCAGCAGCTTTGCCTTTCCATTTACCATACCTATCGCTCCTTCATGACATGCTTTTGCACATAGCCCGCAGCCATTGCATTTTTCCTCATCAATTGTAATTATTTTTCTTATCATACCTTAACCTCCAATATGCCGCTTCTTTGGCATTCAAATATTTTAATGTTATTTCGTAACTATTATCTTTTATGACTTTTACAATCGTGTTCTTAAAAAGCATTCTGATCAGCCATTGACTTTATGGTTAGAGTTTACTATATTGGGCATATAAAGTCTGTTGTATTTACAACGAAATGAGATTAATGTGAAAAATTGAAATTTTTCACATAGTGCATTAAAAATCAATTCACTTTGCAAATATTGTGCTGGCGCCCAAATTCGTGGTGTTTCAGTAGAATGGAGGTTTTATGAAAAAATATTTTAATATTATAAAATCAGTGGAATTATTCAACGGGATTGATGAAGCAGAATACCAGTCACTCCTGTCCTGCCTCTCGGCAAAGGTAATGAAATATGATAAAAATCAGGCAGTATTCAGCCGAGGCGAAGATGTCATGTATGTAGGAATTATCTTATCCGGTCAGGTTCAGGTAATGAGGGAGGATTACTATGGTAACCGAAGTATCCTCGCAAAACTGGATGCAGGTATGCTGTTTGGTGAAACCTTTGTCTGTGCAGATATAAAAAAGCTTCCAGTCAGTGTATTTACAACTGCCGAAAGCGAAATTCTATTTATTGATTACCATAAGCTTACAACTACTTGTAATGAAGCCTGCTCTTTCCACAACAAACTGATTCAGAATATGCTTCGTATTCTAGCCTTAAAAAATATTATGATGAATCAGAAAATAGAGATAATATCCAAACGTACCACAAGGGAGAAGCTTCTTGCATATCTTAGTCTGGAAGCCCTACGGACAGGAAATAACCAATTCAACATCCCCTATAATCGTCAGGAGCTTGCTGATTATCTATCCGTTGATCGTAGCGCGATGTCTTCGGAATTATGTAAACTAAGAGACAGTGGGATGATTCGGTTTTATAAAAATCAATTTGAGATATTGAAATGAGAATAAATTTTATGTAACGAAACCATCGCAGTTAAATTTTGTTGAAAACCCTCCTTTTAATGTAGAATTTAGAACTGTTTATATAATAAGTTGACACTGAAATTTAATTATATTAATATGTAAATATAGTATCATTTGAATGAATTATATTGATGATTACATTGTTTTTTATTCATTATTTTACTATTTTATGCTTACTATATATTTTTTTAAGCATTATTTACTAATGATTATATTTTAGGAGGAACCATCATGGAATTTGACAGATTGCAGGAAAATAATAAGCAGGTTGATGCCAATGTTATAAAAATTAGTCTTAGACTCTTACCTTTTAGTATTGTTCTAGCATTTTTGAGTTACATTCTAGCTTACAGTATTCAAATCATCTTTTTCGGTATAGGCTTATTTACCCTTGGTTGTTTGTTACCATTTTTAAGTTCAAAATTACATATCAATCATACAAAATATATTGCAATTATTAGTTTTACAATAATTAGTACAACGATCTATGGTATAGGTGTTGAGATACCTGGATTGTTACTTCTTTACCTTATTCCGATTGTAATATCCTGTTGTTATTTTGATATGAAATTATTGAATTTTACATTTGTATTAGTATGTATTGGTATTAATATTGGATTTCTCCCCCACCTTATATTGGCAAACGGTTTGAGTGCAAGGTTTTTTATTAATTTATCAATTAATATTGTTTTTATTACGGTATTGACTTTACTTATTTTCATCTTCTTCAAGGACTTAGTTAAAAGAACCATCTTGATCTTTCAGGATGTAATGGGTAAAGAAGGAAAATTATTGAAAGTAAATGAAAAAATAGCTTCTACTACAAATGATCTAATAAATATTGTTAAATCACTGGAAAATCAATCCAGCGAAGCATCGGGAAGCACGGAACAAATGGCTTTAGAGATTAATGATATGCTGATCGGAGTGACAAATCAGACGAACACAGTAGATGAGGTATACAATAAATTATTAATTATTCAAGAAGGAATAAAAGATGTACAGGAAAACGTCCAAAAAATATCAGGTGACAGTAATCATGCTCATGCACTTGCAAATGACGGTAAAATTCTGATTGGACAATCTTCTGAAAAAGACAACGATGTTATAAACAGCATTAATTCTGCAGATGAAAAAGTTATATTCCTTTGTTCCAATATAGATACTGCATTTGACTTGGTGAATAAGGTAACACAAATCGCAGCTCAGTCGAAATTATTAGCTTTGAATGCTATGATTGAAGCTGCCAAAGCAGGGGAAAGCGGAAAGGGGTTTGCTGTTGTGGCCGATGAAGTTACTAAATTAGCGGCACAAACTACAGCTACTGCTACTGAAGTTAATAATATATTAGATAATTTAAAGGAAGAATCAAATAATGTTTCACTTGCAATGAATTATGCAAAAGATACTGTTGAAGAAGGAATAAGACTTTCTAGGGAAGTTGATGATAAATTTGCAACCATAGTATCAAATAATAACAATATAAACGATTATATCATATCCTTGTCCGGTGATGTTAATAAGCAATTAGTAAAACCGATCGAAATTATAACTATGGATTTAGAAAAAATAAAAAATAGTATCCATTCACATAATAATGCTATAAATGAATTAGCATCCGTAAGTGAGGAATTATCTGCAATGACGGAAGGTTTAAATAATACTTCTGCTGAAGTAGCCAATACGTCAAAATCTTTGGAAGCTTTAATGCAGTAAGCCAAGATGTGCCTCTTCAATCTTCATGGAAAATGTAAGATTGAAGAGGTCATTGTTGAACCTTAATTGGTATTGAATAATATAAGGTCAAATGTTATTTTGACTTCTCCGATCATTATTATATTTGCATAAGTCCGCTTATGATAGCAACAATACCAAGGACAAGACAAATCAATCCGATGTTTGTGATACTTTTTTTCTTTTTTGAGCCTTTATTTTTAATAACGAGAAAAGCTCCCAAAATCAAAAGTACAATACCTAATCCAATACTGAAAATATAAAGTTGGGCTGAGATGCTTTCAAGTCCATTATCTATTGTCCCTTCTATTGTCTGTTCCATTTATTCAACCTCCATACTATTTACTTTTTTTATTAAAATCATTGAGAATAATATTCCAATCAATATCATTACCATTGCGAATGTGTACATTACTGTTTTGCTAGAAGTTGTATTTGCAACAATATTACACATTAAAGAGGCAATAAGCACGGCTGCAACAATGGTGGTTGGCACGGATTTTTTTATAAACCCAATTCCAACTGCCACAGTTCCTATGCTTGCAGCGATAAAAGACATAATAAGAGTAGTTTCGATAGCTTGTAGCATGATAGCAAGTGTAAATTTCTCATTTACAAGGTGCATAAAATTTTCTGCTATACCAAATATCAAGAAGATAATAAAGTTGCTAATAATCATTGAAATCACTATAAATATATTTATAACGCTTAGTTTTGATAGTATAATTATTTTCCTACTTACTGGATATGAAAAAAGTAAAATTAGACGTTTTCCGGTGTATTCTTCTATAATAAATTTCGAATACATAACAGCAGACAATACACAAAACACCGCCATATTCAATACACCAAACAAAGGAATAAGATTTTTATACCCCGAAAAAATCGCCATGTCTTTATCAGTTGGTTCTAACATTGGCGCATATGCAAAAAGATACAGGAAGCCTAACATTGTTATTGTAATGATAAGAGTAGCTATCATATAAGTCCGAATTTTATTTTTTTTCAATTCTAATTTAATAAGTGTTCTCATTTTCTCTCCTCCCGGTTACTATATCCATGTAATAATTTTCAAGGCCAGAGGGATATTCTAATTTTAATTTTGCCATAGAAACTTCTTTTACTATTGTTCCATCTTTGATTATTCCAATGGTATCAGCAATGTGTTCAATCTCCGTCAAAATGTGACTAGAAATTAGCAGGGTTATATCTTGCTCTTTTACGAGTTCCATAAAAAAATCTCGCATTTCTCTAATTCCCATCGGGTCAAGCCCATTAATAGGTTCGTCTAAAATTAATAGCTTTGGCCTATGTACAATAGCCCTTGCGATGGCTAACCGTTGTCTCATGCCCAAGGAAAATGTTGAAACTGGCTGAACTCCTGTATTATTTAAGCCGACTTTTGATAAAACAGAGGATATATCTACGTGGGCCTTATTCATATAGGCAAGATGTATTTCCAAATTCTCGGTAGCTGATAAATGTTCATAAAATATAGGAGTTTCAATTATTGTTCCAATCTCTGATAAAATGCTATCACGTTGCGATATAATATCCATTTCTAAAACTTTCGCTGTACCCATTGTTGGTATAAGAAGCCCAGATAATATTTTAAATATTGTCGTTTTTCCAGCTCCGTTTGCTCCTAATAGACCATAAATTTCACCTTTTTCCACACTCATATTACAATTCTTGATAACCTCATTTTTAAGAAAAGTTTTCGTTAGGTTTTTTGTTTCCACAACTAAGGTTTTATTCATGGGAACGATCCTCCTTTGCATATAGCTTCTGTAATAAGTCTAAAGTTTTTTTAAGAAGCGTATCACTTAATACGTCTATTCCGATCGATTTCATCAAGTACTGCAAAAATCTTAAACGGAGTGATAATTTCTCAATATCACAGTTAAAAACAGCGGGGTCACACCATACGTTCATTAATAACAAAAAAACTTCTGCACATTCATCAGGAAAATCAGTGATAAGTGAACCATCTGCTACACCTTGTTGAATTATTTTAGAAATAAGGAAAGCATCCTGATTTACACAATCCTGCATATAGGACAAAACAAATTCTGCACTTTTCATACGAACGCTCATTACATTATCTAAGTAATGCGCTTCTTGACTGTCAAGATTTTTTTCTAAAATAGCAATCAGTTTTTCCTTTCCGCTGAAAGACTCTATTTCAGAAAGCCAATGTTCAATTATTGACTTGTTAACTTGTGTTTGTTTTTCTGTAACAGCATTGATAATTTCATCTTTTGACTTAAAATGATGATAAATAGCTCCTTTTGATATCCCGGCGGTTTCAGCAATGTCCTGCATACTGGTTTTATCAAATCCCTTTTCTAAAAACAACTGTGCTGAAACAGATAATATATTATCAATGGTCGCCTGTGAGTTATATTTCTTTGACATACAATATGCTCCTTTATATTTATTAAAGTAAATCTATGATATGTATACTCATATCTTGTTTTTGCAACAAAATGAGGTTATTATGGAATATCATGACAGTAGGTAAAGGAGATTAAATATATGTCAACAGTTATGATTATAGAGGACAATGAAAATATTCGATTAGAAGTATCAAATTATTTTATAAAGAACGACTATCATACTCTGTGTCCGGTGGATACCAAAAGCGTCAATAAGCTTGTACAAAAAGCTGATGCGATTCTTCTGGACATAAATTTGGCGGAAGAGGATGGATTTTGTATTTGTCAAAGAATTCGAGAAGTTTCTCAGATTCCAATTCTTTTTGTAACCGGAAGGGATTGTGAGATGGATGAACTGAAAGCAATGGCACTTGGTGGTGATGATTATATTCGTAAGCCTTACAGCCTGCCTGTAATACTGGCAAAGGTCAGAAGAATGCTGGAACGAAATAGTGTTAATTGCATGGACGAATTGATCTTTGACGATAGCTGCCTTAATATTATTAAAAGTCAGCTAAAGCTCGGGGATAAGCTTTTAGAGCTTTCCAAAAATGAGATGAAACTTCTATCCTGTCTATTTCTGAATAAGGAACGTATTGTTTCGCGGGATGAATTGATTGAATTTTTATGGGAGAACAAACTTTATGTGGATGAAAACATCTTTAACGTGAATTTATCAAGGCTGAGAAAACGTCTGTCCGACATAGGGTATCCTGATTTTATTGAGACCGTTCCCAAATCCGGATATCGAATTCGGAGAAAGGATGATTTATGAGTTTAATTGATTACATATGTGATAGAGTCCTTCTACTATTACTACAGCTTTTTTGCGCTATAGGGTTGACTCTTTTTCTTAAAATGATGGGATTATCTTCAAGTGCCATACTAATAATTCTACTATGCTGGATATTTATCTTAATAAGCTATCTGGCATCGCAGTATTATCAAGTGAAGCGTAAATATCGTACAATGCATCAGTTATTATCTGAGTTGGATCAAAAATATCTCATCTGTGAAATATTAAATAAACCTTCCAATCAATTGGAAAAGGTCTATTTTAACATGCTGTATGAAGCAACAAAATCTATGACCGAGGAAATTGGTAAAGCAAGGGAAGCCCAGCAATCCTATAAGGAATATATCGAAAAATGGATTCACGAAGTCAAAACCCCAATTACAGCGATACAATTAATTTGTAATAATCATAAATCAGAGGAAACGAAAAGAATTGAACAAGAGCTTCAAAGAATTTATTATCTGGTCGAGCAGACCCTTTATTATGCCCGAAGTGAGACTGTGGAACAGGATTACTTTATAAAGAAAATTCGGCTTTTTGATATTGTTCAGTCCGTTATTCTAAATCAGAGAACAGTATTCATGGAAAATCAAATATCTCTGATCGTCGATGAAACACAGGATATGGTTTGGACGGATGAAAAATGGCTGAGTTATATTATAAACCAAATTATTTCGAATGCAATAAAATATCATCAGAATGTAAATGCCAAAATCCATATATTTTCTAAGGTTACCACTCAGGGAATCTCATTATCCATAGAGGACAATGGTATCGGAATTTCTGAGTCCGATATATCTCGGATTTTTGAGAAAGGTTTTACCGGAACAAATCGTAACAATAAACAGTCCACTGGCCTTGGCCTTTATCTTTGTAAAAAATTGTGTGATAAACTGGGACTTGATATTTCCGCGGAGTCAGTGAAAGGCCTTTGTACCAGGATTACCCTTTCCTTTCCTATCGGAAGACTCACTGCTGACGTATCAAAGGGACTTACAAAACTGTAAGTACAAATAGGATTTCCGTTTTGTTATACTTAGCTTCAATCAAAACAGATGATTATAAGCAGTGCAACAATAACTATATTCATACTGTTTTAGATAGGTAATTGCGAAACTCAATTATCTTAATATTTTCTGTATAGCACATACAATTCCGAAGCGGAAGTTAAGCCCGAAGGAGCGTTGGAGCGGAGGAATTTGTATGTGTTATACAGAAAATTAATGTAACTTAATAGTTTCGCAATTACCTATAGAGAAGAAAGGAGTATATTAAGTGGAAGCATTACTTAAAATTGAGAACTTAGAAAAATATTATGGTACAAAAACTATGATTACAAAAGCAATTAATCGAATCTCATTTACGATTAGGGAAGGTGAATTTGTAGGCATTATGGGAGCCTCCGGAAGCGGTAAAAGTACCCTTTTAAATTGTATCTCTACCATAGATAGGGTAACGGCCGGACACATTTATCTGGATGGTACGGATATAACACAGCTAAAGGATTATAAATTAGCCAAATTCCGCCAGCAAAACCTAGGCTTTATCTTTCAGGATTTCAATCTTTTGGATACTCTTACCTTAGAGGAGAATATTGCTTTAGCTCCGACGATAGTAAAGGATGATACGAAAAATTTAGAGTCTAAAGTAAGAAATATTGCAGTTAAATTAGGAATTGGTGATGTGCTTTCAAAATTCCCCTATGAAGTATCCGGTGGACAAAGACAACGCTGCGCCTGCGCGAGAGCTCTAATTAACAAACCAAAGATTATTCTAGCCGATGAGCCCACCGGAGCTTTGGATTCAAAATCCTCCAGCATGCTTTTACATACTCTTGAGGATATGAATCAACAGATGAATGCTACAATTCTGATGGTCACTCATGATATTTTCTCCGCCAGCTATTGTAAAAGAATCTTATTCTTAAAGGATGGGAAACTGTTTAATGAAATCTTTCGGGGAGAACAAAGCAGAATGGAATTCTTTCAAAGAATCCTCGATACCGTAACCCTGCTTGGAGGTGAAGATGCCGATGCTAGGTAAACTGGCCCTTCGCAATGCAAAACGCTCCATAAAGGATTATACGATCTATTTATTAAGTCTCACCATCATTTTCTCATTGCTATATGCTTTTAATATGATGATATTTTCTAAAGATATATTAGATCTTTGTGAAGTTTTAGATAAAATGGTTTATGTAATTACTGTAGTTTCCGTAATCATTGTATTAGTCTCAGCCTGGCTTGTTCATTATATGAATAATTTTATGCTTCAAAGAAGAAGTCGGGAACTTGGTATTTACATGAGTTTAGGTATCAGTAATCGGGCAATTTCAAGGCTTTTCCTTGGGGAAAATTTAATTATAGGTTCTATCTCATTTTTGATCAGCTTAGTAACAGGATCTTTCTTATATCAGATAATTACAGTGATTATAATGCATGTATTTGAAGTACAATATCAGGTGAAAGTAACTTTTTCTATCAATGCTTTATTACGTACATTACTCTATGTAATACTCATATTTGCATTCTCATTAATACGGTCACAGTGGAAATTGCGAAAGATGACAATCTATAATCTGTTATATGCAGAAAAGAAAAATGAGACCATGATGTTTTATAATACGAAATGGAGTTGGATCATCTCTATCATCTCATTGATCATTGGTGCTTATGGAGTTATACTTAACTGGAATAATTTCAACAATGGGGACAATGTTTTAGAATTAAATAAGCTTGGTGTCACCCTACTTTGCTGTATTATATGTATCTATGGATTTTATTTTTCTATATCTTCTATCCTAGTGAAATTATTTATTGAAAATAAGAGACTAAAATATAAGAACGGCATTTTCCTTCTAATTCGCAGCTTGTCTGCAAAAATGAATACAATGCGAATTACTATAGGCACCCTTGGTATGTTGCTTACATTTACTCTTACCGCTTTCTCAATCGGTATGTTGATGAAAGGATTTTTTGATGCACAGGCAAATCTGATCTGTCCTTTTGATATTGCAATCAGCAGTGAAAATACTGAAAATGATTTCGGGTCATATAAAGATTATATCCATGAGAATTTACAGGTGAAGGGTGAATTGAGTTATCCTATCTATAGAAGCGGTACCAAAACGATCTATAATCTGCTGCCGTTCACGTTCACCAGGTGTGATTTTAAAGATGATACTGTGATGAAATACAGTGATTATCAGAAACTTCGAAAATTACTGAATTATTCGGAGGTAAATTTAAAGGATGGATGTTTTCTAGTACAATGTACTTTGGGAGTAAAAGAAGTGTTAGATAAAGAAGAGAATTTTAAAGTGAAACTTTGCGGTACAACACTAAAATATCAGAATTGTTATCTTGAGGATTTTGGACTATGGGGAATTAATGGTGACCAATATCTGATTATTGTTCCGGATCAGCTCGTACAGACAATGGAAGTTAGACAGACTGTGTACGCTGCGAATACCAAAAAGAAAACTACAGTAGATGATTATAATAATTTAAACAATTATAACAAGCCTTATCCAATAAAAAGCCAAAGCAGAACCTCTTATAATATCTTAGAAGACGATATTAATGTGAAAGGAGACTTATTAGCAAAAAGCCGAAGTGACTTTACCGTTTTTTCATTTTCACTATTCTATCTGGGGCTGGTATTTATCTGCATTGCTGCAACCATCCTGGCAGTTCAGCAGTTAAGTGATTCCCGATATAAATTTCGATATAAAATTCTTCGTAATCTGGGAATGGAAGAAGGGAAAATTGATCAATACATCCTAAAGCAATGCTTATTTTATTTTGGTTTTCCAGTATTATTGCCAATTCCTATCAGTATTTTAATTACTTATTGTATCACTCCAATGCTAGAATCCTTTATCACAAAAAACCTTCTTCCTGCTACATTAATAACTTCGATTGGATTGTTTTTATTTGTATATTTCCTATACTTTATTGCTACCTTTATCAGTTATAGAAAAAATGTGCAAGAATAATTGAACCGCTCATACTCTCTTACTTAAACTTTTAGAAATTATAATAGATATATTTATTATGCCGGGATTAATACCTGCAATTATAGTTTTATCTCCAACCATAATTGCAGCCATATTCTCGGCATGAACTATTGTAAACTACATTCTTTATCACTTTGCCTGTTATATATCCTGAGAATGTAGCCTTCCTATCCTTAATTATAGATTACAACTAAGTATCAGGTTTTTGATTTTTATAATGATTCAGTGTCTAGTTCACACGAATCGTTTTTTGTTAACTATGGTGCTGAGTAAATCAGCGCGATAATGTGATACCCAAATCCGATTAATGAATTGCTCGCTTATGTTTTGTTCCACCCATAACATCCGCTACGTCATTAATTGTTACAAATGCATTCGGATCCTTATCATTAATAATTGAACGCAGTTTTGACAACTCCAAACGGGTGACAACCGAATAGATTACTACCTTCTGATCTCCGGTATAGCCTCCTCTTCCTTCTAGGAAGGTAACCCCACGACCTAAACGGGCATTAATTGCATCCGCAATTTCATCCCCCTGATCTGTTACAATCATAACAGCTTTCGCTTCATCAAAGCCATCGATAACGATATCAACCGCTTTATGTGCTACAAAATAAGCAAGCATAGAGTAAAGTGCACGATCCCATTTTATCACAAGAGCTGCAAAGCCGAAAATAAATACATTAAATATCATTATAATCTGTCCAATGGAAAATACCGATCCCTTACAAAAAATAATGGCTATAATCTCGGTACCATCAAGAGAACCGCCGTAACGAATGATTAGACCCACGCCTGCCCCCAGAATGATCCCACCAAAAACAGTGGCAAGCAATACATCATCGGTTAGTCCCGGTACTGGATGAAATAGGAAGGTAAAGGCCGAAAAAGTAGTGATTGAAAACAGTGAAGTAACTACAAAGGTTTTGCCGATTTGTTTATAACCGATGAACAGAAATGGTAAATTTAGAACAAATGTGAATAAGCCGATAGGAAGCTTCGTCAGATAACTGGTAATAATTGAGATTCCGACGATTCCGCCGTCGATGATATTATTGGGAACCAAGAAGATTTCCAATCCTACGGCTGCTATAACAGAACCTAATAGTAATAGGGAATACTTCTCGACTCCTCTTAGGAATTGTTGGCTGTTTTTAGTCATTTAGTTTCCTCCGATCATTAAATATGTTATTATCAATGTACCTAATAATATTAAAACATAATAAAAGGGTGAAAATCAAGTAATTTTCACCCTAAATGTTTATAAGGGATTATCGCAGATAATTTTTCAGTGCTATATTAGTCTCATTTTTTTTTATTATTTTGTTTTGAGATTTCATGAAACTGATGGCTTGATGATGATCTTTCGGCATCTCCACCGACATAATTAGTGGTAGTGTTCCTGTCATTTTCTATTGTAGAAGTTGCATCTCCTTCTTCCAATTGCGAAGAATTTCTTCCAACAGTTTTATGATTTACAATGGGTGTTGATGCATCGTTTGAAGAGCGATTCATTTCTGAGTCTTTCAAATTGGAATTATCATTGTTTACTGACATTTGATTACCTCTCTATCGAATTTTCAAATATTATCTGCAATTAAAATAATATTTATTCGTACAAAAAGATAGGTCTATCAGTATTATATTAAGCCTTAACCGCTATTCCATTCACTTCTACCTGATCCGTGATTTCTATCACAAGGCATTTACGTCCATCTACGATTTTTGTCTGTACCAACTCCGTATGCTCGGGATCCACCTTAATAATTACGTCAGGTGTCTTTACTTCAAATACTCTGGTACTTGCAAGATTGGATGCAAGTAAGGATACGTTTTCTCCTGCCATTTTCTCGTAGTTTTGATCGAAAGCAACCAGCTTTTCCTCCTCCACACCACAATCGGTAAAGAGATTTTTTACCTCTGTTTTATCTAAAGCAAGCGGCTCTGGAATTTCCTGAATTTTGTGTTCTTCTATGATCTCATTCAATTTTTCGTGAATGTTTTTTACAATTTCATACTCACATTCTTCTCCAAGTGTCTCCTTAATCAGCGTTTGAAAGGTCTCCTTTTGAACTCCTGCTGATAATGGGAGTCCACATCCAAGGAGCTGATTTACGAATTCATCATGCAGTTCTTCGGAATCTTTGGAATAATATAATATATTATGTATATCTGCGCTTCGATCATTGAATGCCGGAAACAGAAAGCCATTCGCCGGTACATCGACTACCCAGTCCTGAATACGCTTCTGAATCTGATTCGTCTCGTCATTATAGCTTAAGCCCGGCTTCGACAGCTTGACCGGACAAATCGAGCAGAGGATATAGCGATATACTTCGTCAGAAGCATCCTCCATTCGTATTTTATCATTTGTTTTACCAGGAACATCATAGGCTGCGTAAAGAAGAAGTATCAAATAATTACCTGGATAATCATATAACTGAACAACTTTTTCATAGAACTCATCAATCAGTGTTTCATCCTTTAGCTCACTATCCCTGAGCTTTAGCAGAAATTCCTGTGTTCCGCCGTTAAATTCCGAGTCAGTGGGAAATTCCATATTGATCATATTTTTACCCAGACTTCCTGACAAGGTTTTTTTAAATATTTCGAAATATTTGAAGGTTTCTTCCTCCGGCATACATAAAAAGGATTCTGTAAATTTTGTTTTTATCGTCTTCTCTCCATCCACGTAACAACCGCTTACTTTTGTAATGGCACAGTTTTCATGATTGAATTGCTTTCTAATTTCTAATATCTCACTATTTATCATCTTACGTCTCTCCTGTTCTTCCTAATTATAACTAATTGAACGCTTTTAAATCCTTTTTTCTCAGAATATCGCAATGTAATCCCTAGTATCTAAAGTATACTGCTATATATCCCATCTTTTTTCCGTTCAATCTTATCCCAACTAAATTCAATGCGTGCTTGGTTTTTCTTTAAATACATTTTAAACAAAACTCTAAACTAAAGTTTATCATGCGCAATTTTTTTTATCAAGGATTAAGTGGTAGCTGTAATTTCTTTGAATCTAAACAGTAAACATAAAGTATAACATTTTGTATTTTCTAAGGCGAATATAATGTTCATCTTCTTCGGAAATATCATAATGCCGATTTTGTTGATTGCGCTAAATAATCACTTATCATAACTTATAAATGTAGAACTGATAAATAGTTATTGACATTTTTGTTTTGATGGAATATTATGTATGCATATATTCCACATGTAGAATATATACATGTGGAATATAAATAAAAGGTTGGGTGATATCGTATGTCTTTAAAACATGGATTATTGGGTTTATTAAATTATTGTGATATGACGGGATATGATTTGGATAAAACATTTAGGAATTCCCTTTATTTAGGATGGAATGCCACCACAAGCCAGATATATAGAGAATTAAATATGATGCAGACGATTGGTTGGATTAATTCAAAGGAAATAGTTCAGAATGGAAAACCAAATAAAAAAATCTATCACATCACGGAGGTCGGGAATAAAGAATTACATGATTGGTTACTGAAAGACCATATCAGCGAAGAATTATCATTGAGACACCCTTTATTTCTACAAATATTTTTTGCAGGTGAGAACCATAAACAGGATAATATCAAGATTCTAAAAAAGGTAATAGATACCTGTAAGGAATTACTTAATGCTATTGACCACTCTGAAGAGAATGCAGAACAATACAAACGCAAAGTTGCAGATCAGAATAAAAGTGAATATTGGTCCATCTCCACGATGTTAGGTAAATCGTATTATAATAGTTTACTTTCATGGGCAGAGGAAGCACTTCAATTATTAGAAAGTGAGGATACAGATGTTTCTAAGTAGAATTCAGATTTTTCTTCTTATATTGATATCTCATATACTTTTACCCTTGAGTTTGCTAATCTCATTGCCTGTGGCTTCCAATATTAATATTTTTGTATACAGCGTATACTATTTACTGGTAGGAAATATATTGTGGCTTTTATATCAAGCTGGTTCCTGGGAATTTACTTATTATCAATTAAGATGGTTATATATCCTTCTTTGGGGAATTGTAGGACTATACTCATTCTTTCAAAAGATAATATTAGGCCTTCACAAATTGGTGTACTTAATCTCTACTGCAGATTGCATTCTGATAGTAGCCGGAATAACAGCAAATATTATCTTGTTGCACCTTCATCTGAGGATTTATCAGTCAATTACAAGGGCAAGCAAAGGTTCCAATGATGAAATTTTAAATATCGCTTTTCCGTGCAAAAACGGTACATACCTGATCACTGATGGAGGGGATGGCAGTATCTGCTCCTTAATGAATTATCATTATAAGGGAAGTATTCATGGTAAGAATAACACTTATAAATCGATGAGATTTGCCGTCGACATTGTAGAGATGAAAAGTAATGGAAGAACAGTAAAAAGCACTTTGTCCAATAATAAGGACTATGAAATCTTTTATAAAAAGGTGTATTCACCAATCGATGGTATTGTAATCGATGTTAAGGATGATATTGAAGATAATTGTCCATTTCCTAAAAAAATGCCTTATAATGTGGGAAATCATGTTGTAATAAAGAGTAGAATTAATTATCTAGTAATAGGGCATTTACAAAAGAGTAGTGTATCGGTCAAAATTGGAGATACCATAAAAACAGGCACTGAGCTTGGCAGGGTCGGTAATTCCGGACTAACTCCAAGACCTCATATTCATATGCAGATCTCTGAGAGTAAGAATGGTGACTACTGGAGAGGAGATGGAATTCCATTTACATTTGGAAATGGTTTTGTACCAATAAAAAACCGTAAATACTAAGGCTGGGTCATATATTCTGCATGTAACCTCTCCTTTTCCCCTTCATATAATACTGTATAAGCAAATATGGAGGAATACTATGGGCGAATTATTGAAAATCGATCACCTCAGTTATACCTATCATAGTCCAACGGGGGAAACACCAGCATTATTCGATGTTTCTTTTCATGTAAATGAAGGTGAATTCGTTGCAATCGTAGGGCCCAGCGGCTGCGGCAAATCAACTCTTCTCTCTTTGATAGCCGGTCTTCTCTTTCCCAGTAGTGGTTTTATATATATCAATGGTAAGGATATTAAGTCCTCCGGTAAAAACATTGGATATATGCTCCAGAAGGATCAACTGTTGGATTGGCGCAATACTCTGAAAAATGTAACCCTTGGATTGGAAATACAGCATAAGCTGTCTGACAACAGCTATGTACAAATAAATGAATTATTAAATACTTATGGTCTGATTACCTTTCAAGACTCCTTTCCACCCGAGTTATCAGGAGGAATGAGGCAAAGAGCTGCACTAATCCGTACTCTGCTGCTGGAACCGGATATTCTTCTTCTTGATGAGCCATTTTCTGCCCTGGATTATCAGACCCGCCTAGAAGTTGCGGATGATATCTGGGGTATTATTCGTAAAGAGAAAAAAACAGCAATCTTAATTACACACGATATCTCGGAAGCTGTCAGCATGGCGGACCGCGTTATTGTATTATCTTCACGTCCAGGAACCGTAAATCAGGTATTTGATGTCAATCTTTCCATAGAAAACCGTACTCCTTTAACTGCCAGAAGCGCACCCGAATTCAGCGAGTATTTTAATCTGATATGGAAGGAGCTAACTAGGCATGACCAGGAAAAGCAAACAAGTTAAAAATAACAGTTTAGATGTTTCCGCTGCTCAGTTGGCATTTCTTAAAAGACATAGGCAGCAGAAATGGTGGGTTCGTTTTTACCAAGCCATCATCCTGATCAGCTTCATACTTGTATGGGAGATAACCACAAGACTAGGCATCCTAAATTCTTTCGTATTTTCCAGCCCCACCAGGGTTTGTAAAGCTATCATTGAATTGTCTGTAACCGGTCAGCTTTTCTACCATATTGGTATTACCTTATGGGAGACTCTGTTAAGCTTTGCATTTGTCAATGTCTTTGGGCTTTTAATTGCAGTGATATTATGGTGGAATGACAATGTATCGAAGGTACTTGAGCCTTATCTGATCGTCCTGAACAGCCTCCCAAAATCAGCACTGGCACCGGTTTTCATTGTATGGCTGGGTAATAATATGAAAACAATTATTGTCTGTGCAATAGCTGTTGCCGTCTTCGGAACCATCATAAACCTACATTCCAGCTTTAAGACGATTGAAGAGGATAAGATTAAACTGATCTATACTCTGGGAGGTAAAAAAAAGGATGTATTGTTCAAGGTAGTCCTCCCCTCCAATGTTCCATCCATCATCAGTCAGATGAAGGTAAATATCGGCCTCTCCCTGGTCGGTGTCATCATCGGTGAGTTTCTTGCTTCGAAAGCAGGTCTTGGATACCTGATTATCTATGGAAGTCAGATATTTAAGCTCGATTGGGTGGTTATGTCAATCGTCATACTTTGTATTATGGCTACCGGATTATATAAATTGCTGACATTTTTTGAAAAGAAACTTTCAAAATAGAAATATGGTAAGTTATCAGCATTTTGAATAAAAGGCAGAAACTTAGAAAATAGTTTCTGCCTTTTATTCATATTTTATTGACAAATAATACTATCTTTATTAAAATTAAGCAAGTGCTTAATTATTATATTTGAGGTGAATTATGGCAAAAAAGGAGATCCGTATAGGTCAAATCCTCTCTCTGTCCTTGGATGAATTTATTACTAAGGGATACTACGGAATCAGCACCCGGGCAATCGCAAAGAAAGCAGAAATCAGCTCAGGACTAATGTTCCATTATTTTAAAAGTAAGGATGATCTATATTTAAATCTTATCAAAATCGGTACTGAAAAAATGGTTTATGATTTCGAGGCAGCAAAAACCAATCCTAAGAATTATTTTAAGGCAATGTTAGAAAATACTCTTGACCAATTAGAAAACAACCCGTTCTATGCAAAAATGTTTGTCTTTATAGATGATGCCCTACATACTGAAGGCATACCTTCTGAAGCAAAAGCTTTATTAGAAAAACACGATATCGGCAGTCAATGCATACCAATCATAATAGCAGGTCAACGAATGGGTCAATTCAGATCCGGGAATCCGCATGCTTTATGTGTTGCTTTTTTCGGTGCGATTCAAGGGGTTGCTCAGGAAAAAGTACGAAACACGGATACTCCACTGCCAAGTTCCGATTGGTTGCTAGATATTATATGCTTATAATTTTATGGAGTTTTTCATAATATAAGTCAGATTTATATTAAGAGGAGTTGATAAAATGGAAAGACAATTGAGAATAAGAATCTACATATTTACTTTTATTATTATTTTCTGTGGGTGGTTTGGGAAATTCATCGATACGATTCTGGTAAATCAACCAAAGGGACAGTCTCTGGGCTCGCTCATATGGTTGGTTACGCCATTCATTGCCGCTCTGCTATTCGCAAAATTGAAGAAAAGTAAGTGGAGAACAGTTGGTTTAAAACCTTATTTGAAAGGAAATGTACGGTGGTATGCGCTGTCACTGCTCTTATATCCAATCTGTATGGTTTTATTACTCGGTATCGGCAGTGTTTTTAAACTTGTTGATTTTTCACATTTTGTTCTCAAGGAGTTTACACTGTCTTTTGGAGTATGGTTTCTATCTAATTTCTTTAGAACAATCCTGGAAGAGACTGCCTGGAGAGGTTTTCTGGTAGAACGATTAATAAAGCTCCATACAAATGATTTCCTAATCTACATAATAACGGCCTTAATCTGGAGTACCTGGCACGTTCCATACTATTTGTTTTTCTATCCCAATGGCAACGCTGGCTATCTGATTATATCCGGTTATATCATTATGTTCTGTTGGAGTATCCTTTTTACTGAAATATATCGAATTACCAGATGTATCTGGCCCTGTGTCCTACTGCACGCAACCGCGAACGCAGTACAATATACTATAATGGAAGATCATTTTAGGATTAACGCAAGCTGGAATATTCTTATTTCACCGGCCAACGGTATCATTGCTTGCGCGATCTGTGTCGTCATAGGCTTCTTAATACGAAACTATCGTATCAATCATATGAAAGCTTTCTAAGTAAGAAATTATTATCAGGCCACCCCGCTCTTATATTACAGCCCATACTTCAACTTAATTCGAGATAGCTTCTCTCCCATGGGCTTTCGAAGCCATAGCAGGAAAATTACATTGGAAACAGCATAGACTGCTGTATAAGGCATTGCCAATAGAATTGAGGTAAGATACAACTTACCGTTAAACTCATTCTGATACCAGAGTACTGACCAGACATCCATCAGAAGCGAAAATACCACTCCTGCAAACACCCCATATACCGCCAATATTAGCTTATTACCCTTGAGTGCCCCGGATAATAGTCCTGCAAGCAATCCGATTAGCCCCCAGGTAAACATCTGAAACGGCGTCCACGGCCCCTGTCCAAAATAAAAGTTAGAGATAAAAGCGGACAAAGCTCCGGTTAGAAATCCGGCTTCACTTCCAAAATACATTGCCGTAATAACCACAATAGCAGTAACCGGCTTAAAGCCTGGAATCATAGCAAAAACAAACCGCCCAGCCACCGACATCGCCACCATCACCGCAATAATAACAAGCTTATGGGTATTCCTATTATTCCTCTCAAAGCTCATAAAAAACGGCGCACAAGCCAGTAAAGCAATGGCCAGTGATACAAATGCATACTGTTTTTCTTTAAATATCATATTACCCAGCAGAATAACCACAGGAATCCCGATCAGCAGCAGCGCATATTGAATTACCTTTTTCATCATTAATCTCCTCTTTCATAACGTCTTTCACTCCATTCAACTGGCATATCGTCACAGCATCTTCTATCGTGACTATATTCTTGTAAAATTGCCGCGTCATCCTGTTTGCCGCAGTAGTATAAAAACTGTTTTCTGCAAAGAAAAGCCTAGGAGGATCTGTTGAGGTGATAGCTCCATCAAAGAATAATGCACAACGATCCGCACACCCAGCCGCAAATTCCACATCATGAGTCACAATAACAATCGTCATCCCCATTGCTTTTAGATCCTGAAGTATTTTTAAGATACCCTTCTTAGCAAATGCATCGATTCCCTTGGTTGGTTCATCCAGTAATAAAATACGGGGTTTTTGCATTAACACCTTAGCCAGAGCACACAACTGCTGTTCTCCGCCGCTCAGATCATAGGGATGCTTATGCAGAAGTTTGCTGATATCAAAGGGTAGGGATACTTCCTCTTTCATAAGTTCCTTTAAATCCTCTTCCACAGTATCCCTTAAGAATACGGTAGCTACATCCTGAGGAAGCATAGCCAGATTATTCTTATAAAGAGTTCCATTCTTATAATCCTTCATTTTCTTACCGAACAGACTGATGTTACCACTATAAGGCTTAAGGACTCCTGAAGCCACTCCCAGCATAGTTGATTTCCCAGCTGCATTTCCGCCAAGGATACAGAATATTTCATTCTGATAAACTGTCAGCTCCGCACCCTTTAGTACATCCGGTGAATCCTTATAATAACGAAACCAGACATCCTTTAACTGCAGCGCAATATCTTTGTTCCGTTGATACGTTACACTCTCCAAAGTATCCTCAGGATAAACTTTTGCACCATTACTGCTCCTCTCGTGATGTCCAGTAAGGATTTTGATCTCATTTTTAAAGTTATTCTCAATAAAGTTTCTTCCCTCTTTGACCGTTAACGGACATGAGGAGTCTATCTGAAGTGCATTATACAGCCTTACTGCAGAGGGCATTGCACACATCATTCTATGATTAGTCTTCAATTGTTTTGCTACTTTTCGCGGTGTATCATAATATAGAAGTTTGCCTTTTTCTAAGAGCATCGCATGATCAGCAATCGGTAAAACTTCCTCCAGCCGATGCTCTACAATAATAATCGTAATCGAAAAATCCCGGTTTAATCTTTGCAGAGTCGCAATGAAGTCTGCTGCCGTAATCGGATCCAGT
>JAEWMT010000029.1 GCA_023393095.1 Bacillota bacterium | reverse complement strand
GTACGCTGACCGTACGCTGAACTGCTCTTATTATATAGATACCAACGATGCCTGTTATAAGGCGTTTACGAAACGCGGCTTTACGTGGGGCGGGGACTGGAAGAATTCTAAGGATTATCAGCACTTTCAGAAGAATTTGGAATAGTTCCAGTATAAGACAGAATATTGCTTTTAAAATAAAAGATTGTTATAATGATGCATAGCGAAAATAACTGCATACCATTGTTATTTTCAGTCTTACCGCATTCGTTATAAAAAAACAAAGTATTCAAAAAGACATCATTTAAATATAAATTTAAAAAGGTACAGAGGATGCTACGCCAAGTGTTTTCTTATAAATATGTACAGGAATGGGGAGTAATATGAAGAAAATCTTGGTCACAGACCATAATATGAAACTATACCGAATGATTGTTAAGGCATTACAGGATTATTATGAAATATTACCGCTTCCAACAAGCACAGAATTAGAATTGTATCTTAAAAATAATCCTACTGATTTGATATTGATTACGGTATCTGATATCCAGGATGAGGGCTGGAAGATTTATGATATGATTAAGAGCCTCCAGGAAATATCGGATATTCCGGTAATATTTCTTACCGAACATAACAAACCCGAACTTGAGCGTAAAGCACTTTCGCTTGGGGCTTTAGAATTTTTAACATTTCAGGTTACACAAGAATTATTACTCCTGAGGATTAATAACTGCCTTGAATTTACCAAGCTTCGCAAGGAAAAGCCCTATATGGTAAAAATTCAGGATGCCATCTCGACCAGCTTCGCCGAGCTAGTGGAGTGTCGGGATGAGACAACCGGAGGTCATTTAAAGAATACGACTAGGTATTTTAATGTTCTTTTAAAAGCTGCGATGGCAAGCGATACCTATAAAGACCGCATTTCACCGGAGGAGGTAGACGATTTACTTCGTTCGGCTTCGCTCCATGATATCGGGAAAATAGGAATTACGGATGATATCCTCCATAAGGAATCCTCTTTGGACTATCATGAATTTGAATTTATGAAAACACATACGACCCTGGGTAAGCAGACCTTTGAAAAGATTATCAAAGAAACGGGCGGTACCAGATGGCTTTATCTTGCAATGGATATGGCAAACTGTCACCATGAGCGCTGGGATGGAACAGGCTATCCCAACGGACTGAAGGGCGAGGAAATTCCCCTCTATGCAAGAATGCTTACCATTGCCGACGTTTATGACGCGCTAACATCGAACAGAGCGTACAAAAAGGCATTTTCTCATCAAGTTGCTATGGGTATTATTTTAGAAGGAAAGGGAAGCTATTTTGATCCCGCTCTGGTAGATCTGCTAATTAATATAAACCAACAGTTTGAGGAACTATTACCATATAATAAAGAAGTTCTGATACAATAGAAAGGAAGTAGCCTATGTCCTATACGGCTCTTTATCGAAAGTTCCGCCCGGATAATTTTCATGATGTCAAGGGTCAGGAGCATATCGTAACAACATTAAAAAATCAAATAAAAGCAGGCAGAATCGGACATGCCTATCTATTCTGCGGCACCAGAGGAACCGGTAAAACAACGATTGCAAAACTGATGGCCAAGGTTGTTAACTGTGAAAATCCTGTGGATGGAAACCCCTGTAATGAATGCAAGATGTGCAAATCAATTGCTGCAGGTAACTCAATGAATGTCATCGAAATCGATGCTGCCTCCAATAATGGTGTGGACAATGTCCGTGAAATTGTAGAGGAAGTAAGATATTCTCCAACCGAGGGACGATATAAGGTTTATATCATTGACGAGGTGCATATGCTTTCTTCGGGGGCCTTTAATGCTTTGCTAAAGACGATTGAGGAACCACCGTCCTATGTTATTTTTATATTGGCAACTACTGAGGTTCATAAGATTCCGGTGACGATTCTATCAAGATGCCAGAGATATGATTTCAGACGTATTACGATTGATATCATAAGCGACCGTCTTGCAGAATTAATGCAGGCAGAGAATATCGAGGCGGAAGAAAAGGCACTCCGTTATGTTGCGAGAGTTGCGGACGGATCAATGCGTGATGCGCTCAGTTTATTGGATCAGTGCATTGCCTTTTATCTAGGCAAGAAATTGACCTACGATAATGTACTTGAAGTGCTGGGAGCCGTGGATACCCAGGTGTTTGCAAGACTTCTAGGTAATATTATGGAGCAGAATGTAGCTGCCTGCATCAGGCATTTAGAGGAGATCGAAAATAACGGTCGTGAGCTTGGTCAGTTTACCATTGATTTCATCTGGTATCTTCGTAATCTTTTATTAATTAAAACGACGGAAAATATCTCAGATATTATCATTGAAGTTTCAACGGAAAATCTGGAGATTCTGAAACAGGATGCGGCAAGCATTGATGAGCAGGCTCTGATGAGGTATATTCGCATTTTCTCTGAGCTTTCCAACCAGATTCGATATGCAACCAGAAAACGTGTACTGATCGAAATAACCCTGATAAAGCTCTGTAAGCCGGAGATGGAGCAGAATATGGATTCCATAACGGCCCGGCTAAAAGCTTTAGAAGAGAAACTGGTGAATGGAGTCGTCCTGAGTACAGGAGCACCCCAGCTTCAAGGAGGTTCTGAACCGTCAATACTGGAAGAGAAGAAGCCGGTCATTTTACCGGAAGCTTTACCGGAGGATTTAAAGGAAGCCGCCAAGAACTGGAAGAGTATCATAACTCAGGTTACTAAAAAAGCACCGGCTCTAGGATCAGTGCTACAGGGTGCAACGCTTAGTATCGATGGTAATAACGGGCTGTTAATTGTTGTAACAAATAATATCGATAAAGAATTAATCGACCGAGAAACGCATATTCAATTAATTAAGGATGCATATGCAGGACTTCTTCAGAAGCAGATACAGATAGGAACAAAATATCTGGATAAGAATAAGGAACGTATGGAAGAGGTGCCGGATTTAACAAAATTAATTCATGTTCCGATTGAATATGAGAACTGATGATAAAATAAATGACAAAATCATTATAATTTGATAAAATGTAAGATATAGTAGAAAGGAGATAAACTCCTGTCTAAAACTTGAACGGAGCAACTTCCTATCAATAAAACCAGAAAGGAACAACCTCCCTTCAAAAAATAAAAGGAGCAACTTCCTTTCAAAAAAATTAAAAGGAGCTAGACATATGGCTAAAAGAGGTGGATTTCCGGGCGGAGGAATACCGGGAAATATGGGTAATTTAATGAAACAGGCCCAGAAAATGCAAAAACAGATGGAGGATATGACCAAGGAACTGGAAGAGAAGGAATGGGAAGCTAGTGCTGGCGGCGGTGCAGTAACAGTTAAGGTATCCGGTAAAAAAGAAATTACTTCCGTAAAGCTTTCCAAAGAAGTGGTTGATCCCGATGATATAGAGATGTTAGAGGACTTGATTATGGCAGCAGCCAATGAAGCACTTCGTAAGATGGAGGACGAAACCTCTTCCGCTATGGGCCAGGTAACGGGTGGACTTAGTGGACTTGGAGGCTTTCCTTTCTAATGGACTATTACTAGGTAATTGCGTAACTCATAAATGATAGATATTGTATACACAGCAAATACTATTTCGGAGCGGAAGTTAAGCCCGAAGGAAGCGTTGAAGCGGAGAAATATGTATCTGCTGTGTATACAATTACAAAGACTATATAGTTTCGCAATTACCTAGGATTATTACAGTTGATTAAGCAAAGCTCTGAATGCTGGTTTTTACAGTAATCAGAGCTTTCTGTATTTAACAGTATGCATTTATATATCTATTCCCCTATCCGAAAATCAACTCTGACTAATTCATACGGATTTATTTACTGCAATAAATCTTGCCTTAATTTCTTACGAAAATTGACATTTGTTTGACGTAACTTCTATTTAAAATCTTTGCTATAATTAAATTTAATTAAAGTAAAAGCTTTATATGAAAGGAGTATGACAGGTTAATGGAAAAGAAAAATGAAACCAGATGGTTTAAGTACATGAAAGCCACTTTATTTATCTTAATGTTAGGCTTTATTACACTGCTACCGGTAAAGGCAAGTGCAGCTGAGGGGGATACCGTATATAAGGATGGTATCTATTGTTACAGAATTGTGAATGAAGAAAAGAAGGAAGCAACTTTGATCGGTCTGGAAAGCAATCAGACTTTAAAGGAGCTATCCATTCCGGGCTCCGTATTAATTAAGGGATCAGAATACAGGGTTGCTGCTATGGATATTGACAGTACCTATAATAAAGAGGAATATCAAACATTTTATCAAGGTATCGCAAAACTAAGCTTTGCAGTTAATTATACTGGAACACTATCCATCAGTCCGGGTGAATTCAAGAATCTTAATACCATAGAGTTCCTAGGCAAATCAGTACCGAAAGAAATTAGTGTAAGCATATCAAACAGGTTATTCCAATCAGATATTTTATTTATCGTTCCGGAAGGAATGGAAGCGGCTTATTCTAAAGTAATTCATGAAGTTATGAGCTATTATGTGTGGAGTGATCTTTATGAGAACGAGATTGATTTAATACCGACAATCACAACTCCCGGAGTGAAGGATATAGAAAATGGATGCTTTTCCATTGATGGTTTGATATATCAGGTTACCTCTTCGGCAAAAGGAAAAACAGGATCGGTACAGCTTATTGGAGTTACGGATATGCTTGATTACTCCTATCTGGAACTTCCAGAGGAAGTAACCAATAATGGCTATACCTATAAGCTGACAAAGCTATGTAAGTTTGGATTAATAGCCTGCGGAGCTACCGCTGTTAAAGTTCCGGATAGTGTGACAGAGATGGAATCATCGGTATTTGATAAAAAGTTGGAGCTCCTCTTTTTATCAAAAAATTGTAAGACCATACCTTCTTATTTAATAAGCGATGAGAACCTTGAAAGCAAGCTTAGGTTTGTTTGTATTCCTGAAGGAGTTACCACTATTTCAAACCAGGCATTTTTCACCTATTCTGATAATGAAAACAGCGTTATTTTACCTACAACTATTAAATCCTTAGGTAATAACTCACTAAATGGTTTTGATCTAGTAACCTTCCTGAATAAGAAGCCGATAAAAAATATTTCTAAGGCAATCAAAAAAGGCACTACGGTAAAGGTGAATAAGGCTTCCGTTACAGCCTACAAAGCAGTGCTTGGAAGTAAGGCTAAGGTTATTAAGGCTAAGAGTGTTGTTAAGTCCACAGGGCTTTCCATAAATAAGAACAGCCTGCAGCTGGGCACCAATGAAACCATTAGGCTGACCGGTACGCTGACGAAAGGCTCCAATGAAACAGTATACTGGTTTTGCTCCAACCCTGATATTTTTAAGCTGTCTAGTAACGGTACCATTAATACGAAGAAGGCCGGTACCGCATATGCAATAGCCTATACAAGAACCTCGGGTCTGTTTGAAGCAGTTAAGGTTACAGTTACAGATTAACTTAGAAGAGCTACACACAAGATAACTTGTATGTAATATATAAAGCATCTATTGTAAATGATAGGATATCTCTAAATTAGAAATGGTAAATAACCAATTTTTGGAGGTATCATACCAAGAAAATAGGTGCTTTATTTTTGGATAATTTAATGATTATATTTATATAATTCTAACATCATTTTTACATTAATTCATAAAAATAATGACAAAACATGATAAACAATAAATCTATAAAATGCTTGAAAACGCGCACCTTTTAAGGTATGATTAATCAAGATAAAAGGAGCGAAAACGAATGGATTATTACAGTAGACAAATCAGTAAGTTAATAGAGGAGCTGTCAAGACTTCCGGGAATTGGAGCTAAGACTGCACAACGAATGGCATTTCATATCATCAATATGCCAGAGGAGCAGGTAAACGGTCTTGCTGATTCTATTGTTGAGGCAAAGAAGAATGTCCGTTATTGTAAGGAATGCTATACACTTACGGATAAAGAACTTTGTCCGATCTGTTCATCCCCTGGAAGAAATAAGCATCAAATTATGGTGGTAGAAAATCCTCGTGATTTGGCTGCCTATGAGAAAACCGGCAAATTCGAGGGAGTCTATCATGTACTTCATGGAGCAATCTCTCCAATGCTTGGAATCGGGCCAACCGATATTAAGCTGAAGGAGTTGATGCTGCGTCTACAGGGCGACGTTGATGAAGTAATTATAGCAACCAATTCTAGTCTAGAGGGTGAAGCAACCGCAATGTATATCAGTAAGCTGATCAAACCGGCGGGTATCAAGGTGAGCCGGATTGCCAGTGGCATCCCGGTGGGCGGCGACCTCGAATACATCGATGAGGTTACCTTGTTAAGGGCATTCGAAGGCAGGATAGAATTGTAGAAATTAATCAAGGTTGTCCCGAGGCGCCTTGTCATATCATCAAGGCAACCCCGCTTATCCTCGTCAAAAGTAGAAAAAGTAAAAGAAATTCAAGCGAACGCATCTTAGAAATCAGACCTAGATAGGGTATGAAAACGCCCTGTTTAGGTCTATTTTTTGTCTAGGAAGCCTTTTTTTCCTGTTTTCAGAATCAGACGGTTACCTCATGACAGCTTTTCCATCCGGCACTCCATATTCTTGATGGGATATCTTCGAATTATGTTAAAACCTATTTATTCCAAAATTGTACTTGAAGCAAAAGTAATAATGTACTAAGATAAGAATGATGATATTCAAATAATAAAATTAGAAACATGGGAAAGGACGATTGATGATAAAAGTCTTGATGATGCAGAATCAAGTCAGGATGTCTGGAATAGACTGAGTGCAATACCGCAATCTGTTAAAATATAAACTATTTGAGAATAAGGAGAATTCAATGAAAACAATAACAAAACGAATATTCAAATTAATTTTAGTCTTTTTTATAATTGTTAATTTACTACCTCAGAATGTCCTTATTACCAGAGCAGCAACTAACGCAATGGTTGATGAATATTCTCCTATGCTGGAAGACGGAGGAAATATCTATTATATTCAGCAAATAGAAGGCGATGAATATTCAAATGATATCTACCGGTTGGAGGTTGCCACGGGTAATAAAACTAGGCTATTATCATCAAAGAATGTAATTGTTGGCATGATGCTCCATAGTAACACGCTGTATTATACCAGCTATGATGGTGAAAAAGATGCCAATCAAATTTATTCGATTTCCATTGATGCCAAAGAAACAAAGACTATTTGCGACGGCTATCTCATGAGTCTTGACGACAACAGCATTTACTATACTGTTATTAAAGGTGAAGAAAGTAAGCTATATAAAAGAGATTATGATAGTAAGAAGGCTACTTTGATTTATACTGGTAACATGACCTTTAGTTTTGTGAAAAACTTGGATAACACATTGTATTTTACACAATTTAATGAAACCTCTTCTAAACTAACATTATATTCTCTGACACCGGGGCAGACAAAGCTATCTGTTTTGACAACAGACAAGATTAAGCTGGATGGAAGTGAGAGGTCATTTCCAACGGTTTCTGATATTATTAAATTAAATGGAGATATTTATTATCAATATGGTATATATGAAGGTACTGCCGACTATTGGTACGGAACATTAATAAAATTAAATTCCAGTACGAAAACAAAATCGATTATTAAAAAACTGGTATGTGATGAACAAATATATCATAATGATGACAGCATCTTCTTTGACGAAATGGGAAGTAGCGAGAAACATTATCTATACAACACAAAGACGGGTAAAAAGTCAACTTATAATTATAAAATGGCTATTACAGAATCTTTTAATATTCTAGGAGATAAAACTTATTGTGTAAAACCAGATGGTAAAGAATTGATTACGGTATCCTATTTTACATCGGGAACCAATAAAAAAAATTGGATCAAATCATTTATAAGTATTCCATACAAACAAAACAAGAAATTTGACTATATTACAAGTGTAAAAAAATATGGTGATTATCTGCTAATTCCTGTTACCTGTATGGATTATAATAGCACCAAAGTATGGTGGGGAGAATGTGTGAGTATCACATGGTATGTAGCTGATTCTGATGGTAAGATACTTGCACAGTTTTAGTAAATGCTTCGGTCATTACGGCAACCACGTTTATCCTCAAATCTGTATTTAAAATAATATCGAAAAAACAGGCCTAGAACAGGGTAACCGCTCCTTCTTAGGTCTGTTTTTTCTTTTCGTAACGGAGATATATAGTGTGGTTTTTCTTATTTTTTCCTTCTGTGATAGCAAATAAGATTTGATAAAATCGTAACAATACCTGAGAATAATGATCCAAGTGCCCATAAAGGTTTATCCTTAAATAACTGCACAATTCCCGTTAGTAATAAACCGATACCGGCGCAACTACCGATTGTCATTCCGATTTTAGCAATTTTAGATGATGGTTTACGTAATTTTTTTGATTTCTCAATAACTGAACTGGTAAACTCTAAAGGTATTTCCGTAGCTTTTCTTGTAGCTTCAAAAATTTTATCTTGTTTCATTTATTCAACCTCCATTTGATTTATTTTGTTTGATAATGTAACGGTTACCTCTAAAACAGCAACCAATGAAACACCTATAAGAAGCGGAGCAACAGCGAAATTCCTAGATATACCAATGGCAATATTACCGTAAAGACCTGATAAAACAAATGCGCTGATTAACGTAATAGGAACAGATTTTTTAATAAATCCAATTCGCGTAGCTATTAATCCTATTGCACTAACAGCTACCAAAGATACAGCAGTCATTTTGAACACTTCTATTAATAAATTACTTGTTAATGCATCCGATACGATAGGGTCGATAGATTCCGTTACGGTAAATATGATTATTGGTACTGTCGTACATAACAGCATAGAAATAAATATAAATGTAAAAACAATAAGTACCTTGGCTAGAAATATTTTTTTACGGCTTACCGGGTAAGAAAAGAGTAATGCCAATCGCTTCCCCGAATACTCTCCGATGATCAACCTAGTGTACATTGTCGCCGAGAAAATACCAAAAATAATGATACTGACTGCATTGGTAAATCGAAAAATATTTGGGTAGGTCATAAACTCCGTTTCTTGTTCTACCTGTGCCACATAAGCGACAAAATAGGTAAATGCCAATAAGACGAAACACGAAATGATACTGCTGATGTAATAAGGACGTAGATTGACACGCTGTAACTCTAATTTCATAAATTTAATCATAGTTGCTTACCTCCGCTCATAAGTGTAAAGAAATAATCCTCCAAACTACCTTTATAGTTAGCTTTTATTTGTGCCATATCAGACTCACATAAAATTTCCCCATTTACAATCACTCCAATTTTATCTGCAATATGTTGTATTTCGCTAAGGATATGGCTGGATAATAGGATTGTCATACCATTTTTTTGTGTAAGGTTTAAAAACAGTTCTCTCATTTCTTTAATTCCCATCGGATCAAGCCCATTAATTGGCTCATCTAAAATAAGAATTTTGGGTTGATGAATGAAAGCTCTTGCAATACCAAGACGTTGTCGCATACCCATAGAGAATTTTAAAACGGACTTTTCCCCGATTCCCGATAATCCAACCAATTGCAGAGCTTTTTCAATACCAATTCCAGGAACGCCCATATAGGCTAAGTGGATTTCCAAGTTCTTTTGTGCTGAAAGATGTTCGTAAAAAGTAGGCGTTTCAATAAGAATCCCGATCTGAGAAAGCATCTTGTCACGATTTATCAGCATATCTGACCCTAAAATTTCAATGCTGCCAGAGTCCGGCGATAATAAACCTGTCAGTAGCTTAAATATGGTGGTTTTTCCTGCCCCATTAGCTCCCAGAAACCCATAGATTGTGCCTCGCTCTACACACATACTACAACCCTTAATGACTTGATTAGATCCAAAATGTTTCACCAAATGATTCACTTGTATTGCTGTTTGTAAATTCATATTTTCCCTCCTTAGAAACCGACTACCGGTTTATATAAATTATAAAAAATGAGCTGTTACAATAACAGCCATTTTTATGCGGCATAATACGTTAAAAAGCACCCATTTTTTCGTAGCCACTCAGAATAGAAGTGATAAAATCACTGTCAATAATATCTAATCCAAGCAAACACATAATGGATTGTAAGTATTCTAACCGTTCCTTTGTTTCCGAAAAATTACGTCCATACAAAGTCGGATTTGTCCAAAAGTTTAAGAGCATTAAAAAAATCTCTGCGCAAAGAGCTGGCTGCGTTATTTGCAAGGAGCCATCTTTAATGCCCTCTTCAATCAGTTTACAGATAATAGGCGCATCTTGTTTCACACAGGTTTGCAAACCGTCCACCACAAAATATGGATTATTTATTTGTGAAGTTAAAACAACATCAAGCATATGAGATTCGGAATCATTTCCGAGGTGGTAAAGTATTTTTTTCAACTTTTCTTTTGCATTTTTCGCCTTGGTTTTTTGAATCATATCATTTAACTTATTGGCAATATATTGCGCCCGTTTCTTCATAACAGCTTCCAAAATTTCCTCTTTGGACTTGAAGTGATGATATAACCCTCCTTTTGATAGGTTAAGAGCATCCAAAATATCCTGTATACTGGTTTGCTCATAACCTTTTTCAATAAATAGTTTTGTCGATATATCGAGTATTCTTTCAAGTGTTTGTTCTGGATATTTGTTTCTTCCCATTTTATCTTCCTCCTCAAACCGACGGTTGGTCTGTATTATATTATATTTGAATTCTTTAGCTTTGTCAATACACCTATTACAAATGCTATAATATTTTTATTGGGTCTAATTTTACCCCTCCTCCATTCCATTGTTGAGATTAGCATATTGGCAGCAGGTTAAATCGCCTTTATGACCATCAACACCTTCTATCATTCCGACACCATCAGGATAAGAAAGATATACATATCCTAGGAAAACCATAGTCAGAATTTCGCATATCTGAAGGATGTTGCCTCCTTTTCCACGAATCCTATATATCTTTTGTTGAATAAAAAGTATTACAATATTATTACAAAAATATTAACAAATGTTGCAATGAAGGATTTGCCATTGAAATCCTCATAGCGAAAAGGAGGAATTACATATGAAACTTCTGAAAAAGACCGGATTTATCATCGCCGGAATCATTGCATCTATAACCTTATCTGCATCAACAGCATTTGCAGCAGATTATAAGGTTGTAAAAAACGATTCCCTGTATAAAATCGGTGTCTTGTTTCATACATCCGTTAACACCCTGATGTCCAATAACAAGCTGAATTCAAGCTTGATTTATCCGGGCCAGATCTTAACCGTACCTGCTCAGGTCTATCCTGTGAAAAGTGGAGATACCCTCTACCTCATAGCAAAAAGAAATGGAATTACGCTCGATTCCTTAAGAAAGGCTAACAATAAATGGGACAATCTGATTATTCCGGGTCAACAGCTGATTCTACCAGGTATTAGTACAACCAGTTCCAATACTACAGGAACCAATACAAGCTCCAACACAACAGGATCCAATACAAGTAGCTCCAATACTACCCAAAAAACAGTGATTAATATCACTGAGAATGAGGTCAATTTATTAGCAAGATTAATAACCGCGGAGACAACCGGTCAGCCTTACGACGCTATGGTCGCAGTAGGAGCAGTAGTCGTTAACCGCGTTCAGAGTTCGGACTGGCCGAATAGTGTATCTTCTGTCATTAATCAGGTAATCGATGGTTACTATCAGTTCACCCCCGTAAAGAACGGATATATTAAAAATGCACCTTCGGATATTGCAGTAAAAGCGGCCTGGGCTGCATTATACGGAAGTGATCCTAGCAATGATGCAATCTTCTATTTTGATGACAGTTCAACGAATCAGTGGATGTGGTCCAGACCGATTGCAGCACGCATCGGTGCAATGGTATATGTAAAGTAAAACCTCTTATATAATATGTGAGTTTCGCGATCACCTAAAATTAGTATCATATTATAAATAATCTTCATCATTAAGGCTGGGCAGAAATGCCCAGCCTTAAGTATCTTTGTATTTCTCGACTTATAGGAATGTACCTCTTAATCAGCAACGCCCTTAGAATACTTACATAAGAAAGTTATAATCATAAGCGAATTAAAGTTTTAATGTTTAATCTTGTTGTATCATATCTGAAACAAGACGAAATTCATAACCTTTGTCCTCTAACTGTTTTAACATTGTATCTAAATTATTTGCGACAGCAGGAGATACTGCATGTAATAATATGATTGCACCATTATGGTATTGCTTCTTAAACAAGTCCAGGGTAACTGTTTTGGAGGGTTGATTTTTCATATTCCAGTCATTTGGCAAAGCAATGCTCCAAAAAAAAGTGATGTATCCAAGCTTCTTAGTGGTAGAAAGAGATTTCACGCTATAGCGTCCTTCGGGTGGCCGGACAAGCTTGGACATTTTTTTGCCAGTTACTTTTTTGTATTCATCCTCTACTCTTTTGAGTTCACTTTTGATTTTACTATCTGTAAGTGTTGCAAAGTTTTTATGATTTACCGTATGGTTTGCTACAAGATGTCCTTCCTTCACCATTCTCTTTAATCCATTTGGATTATAGGTGATAAACGCTTTACAGACAAAGAAAGTAGCTTTGACTTTATGTTTTTTCAGGACATTTAGGATTTTAGATGTATATCCATTTTCATAACCAAGGTCAAAGGTTAAATAAACCACTTTCTCCTTTGTGTTGTATACATAATGGGCATCATATTTATTAAGTAATTCCTTAGTTGTTTTTGAAATCACAGGAGTTTTGTGATTTATACTTTTTTTATAATACCAGCTAATCGATTTCGTGCTTAAAGTACTAGCATAAACTGTCTCTGTATATTCTGAAGAAAGGAATAAACATGCAATAACAAAAGAAAGAAATATTTTTAATTTTTTCATCAAGTCTCCCATGCTGCCTCTTTGAGGCACGCAAATACACCTAAGGTAATTATGATTTTTTAATTCAATCTAGTCATGTTATTTTATGAAATAGTCATAGGAAAATACCAAAATCAATTTTATTTTAAAAGAAAAAATATTATAATATTTTATCATAAAATGTCGAATTAAGAAAGTAAAATAGTATCAATTATAATTTAATAGTGAGGCTAAAGTTTCAATAATTTATATATATATTTTTTCTGATTTATAATATAAAATAAAAATAACATCAACTTCAGAGAGGAGAACTACCGGACTTGCATAGGTTATCCGGGAAATGGAAAAATGGAGATAAAAAAGGTGACCTTAATTGGGTTAGGGGCAATGGGCGTCTTTTTCGCACCCAAGCTAGATGAATATTTAGGAAAAAAGAATTTCAGAGTTCTTGCTGATGGTGAACGTAAGGAACGGCTTGAGACGAGAGGCATTACCGTAGGCGGTATCAATCATAAATTTACGGTTATAACACCTCAGGAGGAAGGAGATCCGGCTGACTTAATCATAATAGCAGTAAAGGATACAGGATTTGAACAGGCAATTTTGGATATCAGGAATCAGGTGGGGCAAGATACTTTAATTTTATCTGTTTTGAACGGTGTCGATAGTGAGGAACGTATAGCTGCAGTGTATGGCTGGGAGCATGTACTGTATTCCTATATGAGAGTATCTATTGCAATGAAGGACGGAGTGGTAGAGTCTGTCCCCGAATGGGGTAAGATACATTTCGGGGAGGCAAGGAATGCACAGTTAACCGACCGGGTTGTTGCAGTAAAAAAATTGTTTGATTTCAGTAATATTAATTATCAAATTGATGGTGATATGATAAAAGGTATGTGGTTCAAATTCATGTGTAATATTGGAGAAAACATGACCAGCGCATTATTAGGCGTGCCCTTTGGTGCCTATCAGGTAAGTGATCATGCGAATGCGATTCGTCACAAGGCCATGAGGGAGGTTGTTGATATTGCTAACAAGCTTGGTATTGATATTGGACAGGAGGAAATAGAACGCCAGGATAAAAAGCTGATAACACTGCCGTTCCTTAATAAACCCTCCACTCTTCAAGATCTGGAGAATAGACGTCTAACGGAGATTGAAATGTTTGCCGGTAAAGTAGTGAGTATGGGAGAGGAATTAGGGATTCCTACACCAATTAACTGGATGTTCTACCATGGAATTAAAGTATGCGAGGAGAAAAACCAGGGTAAATTTAATCAAAATGAATAATATAAGTAAAAAGCGGAGAGACAGATGAAGTTTAGCAGCCTTTCCGTTTTTTATTATATAGGCCTTATTTAACTATTATCTTCATTATCTATAAGTTGACACAATATGAAATAGATGGTAAGTTAGATTATGACGAATATTGTATAATTTTATAATCTAAAGGGGAGTAATGGATGAAATTATTAGAAAATATGAAAATTAAAATGAAATTTGTAATTTTAATTGTTGTTATGTTAATTGGTACGATGTCTATTGGAACAATCAGTTACTATTACAATACCAGATCAAATAACGCTTTGAAGAAAATGTACAATGAGAATCTCTTATCTTTAGAAAAAGTAAGTGATGCTCGTAATCAGAACAGAGCAAATATTGCTAATGTGTTAGATTTGATGATTACAGCTGATAAGGCGGGTAGGGATACAATACTGAATGATTTTAATTCCCGAACTGGAAAAATCAAGACAGATATTGCTGAGGTTGGAGCTAAGAAAGCAGATCTAACAGATTATGAAAAAAAACAAATTAAATTAATCAATGATAACATAGCTAAGTGGGGCACTATGTCTAAACAGATTATTGATTTGGTAAAAGCAAATAAACCAAGTGATGGAATTGCTTTGTTTAAGAATAGCGGTCAATCTATAGCTGAGGAATTACAGACCAGCATTCGTGATTTAGAGAACTATCAAGTTAAAGTAGCTGATAAAGCATACAAAGTGAATAAGTTCAAAGGTCAAGGAGCTATCTATCAGATTATCTTCTTAAATTTTCTAATCTCGATTTTATGTATTGCTATTGGTTATGTTATTTCAAGAACGATATCGGTATCCATCCGAAAAGTAGATAGTCTGATAAAGAAAACGTCCAACTTAGATTTAATTTATGACCACTCCTATGATCATTTGCTAGTTCGCAAGGACGAAATAGGAAGTATTGCACAATCGGTGGAAGAATTAAGAAATGTACTTCGTAATATGGTAGGAAATGTATTAAGAATTTCGAATAACCTTGCAGCAAGTTCAGAGGAACTGGCGGCAAGCACAGAGGAGAATACAAAAACAATACAGCAGATCGTAAATGCGGTTAATGAAATTGCAGCAGGAAACAGTGCTCAGGCAGATATGGTAGAAAAAGCAAACGGTACAGTATCTGCGATGGTATCCAATATGGAAGATATCAATAAAGATGCTGAGATAAATTCCGAAAGCGCGAAGAAATCCCAGAAAATCATTGAAGGGGGGCAGCAGGCAATTGATTTAACCACACAAAGAATGAGTGAAAATATTAAAGTATCAAAAGAGGTAGGAGATTCCATTAACGAATTAAGCAGTCAAATGGATAAAGTTGGTAATATTGTAACTGTAATTAAAGGGATATCCGAACAGACAAATATGTTGGCTCTGAACGCATCGATAGAGGCTGCAAGAGCAGGGGATGCTGGTAAAGGGTTTGCGGTTGTCGCATCTGAAATTGGTAAACTGGCACAAAATACGGCTTCTGCCGTGGATGAGATAACAAGTATTATATCAGATGCCATTAGCAGAAATGAGGTTACTGCCGCGAACAATGAAAGGGCAAGGGAAATTGTTTCGGAACAGGAAAAAGCAGTTGAGACTACTAGTAAAGCCTTCCATAAAATAAAATTATCGGTAGCAGATATTGCAGAAAGAACCGTGAAGGTTTCAGAAAACCTGAATGAAATTTATAAATCCTCCAATGAAATTTCCAAGCAGACACTTGATATGTCCGCTGTCGCGCAGGAAGCTGCCGCAAGCTCCGAGGAAATATCCGCCTCCAATGAAGAGCAGTTGGCTTCAATTGAAATGATTGCATCTGCGGCGAATGATCTATCAGGCATGGCAACAGAATTAAATAATGAGATAACTAAATTTAAATTATAATAGAAAAAGTAATAAAATAAGAAATGAGTCCCGTTATTAATTAATACGATATGATCCGCTTTATATATAGAAAGTTAATTGTTTTAGCTTTAGCTTTCATAGAGAAAGAGCATATCAAATTAATTTAACAAGGGGGCTCATTTTATATTACGATTTGGATAAATTAGTGTATTATTGATACTAATCGTTGAAATCGGACGGGTTATCCTTTAAAATGATGAAAAGGGGTGATATCATGTCAGGAAAAACTAACTGTGAAAGCTGTATATATTATATATTTGATGAGGAATACGACTGTTATGTGTGTCAGATTAACCTAGATGAGGATGATATGGTTAGGTTTTTAAGTAATTCACAGTTTTATTGTCCGCATTTTCAATATAATAACGAATATAAGATAGTAAATAAGCAGATATAGATGCTGTAAAATGTAAGTAATTACTTAAGCTATTCTGCTAACTGAAATTAGGTATATTCCGGTTAAAGTAAGTCATTTATTTTGTTAGTAATTATGTCTAAATCATGCTATAATTAAATTATTATAATATAGATATAAGTAGTGTGAATTATAAAAAGCATAATTCACACGGGAAGAACTACGAAGTTCACGCAATACTGTTCAATCCTAGTTCTTCCAAGATTCCATGCTACCTTGCAGAGGCAGCATGTAGATTTAGTACGAAATGAGGAGATTAATGAGGGAAGACTGACCAGGATAAAGGAGAAACTATATGGATGTAAAGGTTTGCAAAAACTGCAAAAGGTTATTTAATTATGTGTATGGTCCTGAACTATGCCCGGAATGCTACCAGCTTATGTCAGCAAATAAAGTCGGACTGAATAATAGCTCTGTCGAATCAACGATTAGTCCTGAGGTAAATGAGAATGAATTAAAATTCATAAAGGTAAGGGACTATATTATGCTTAATCCAAAGGCAACAGTTGCCCAGATCGCTGAAGCGAATGGAATCACTCCTTCAAAGCTATTTGAATGGATACGTGAAGATAAGCTTGAATTTTCTGATGACTCCTCACAAGCATGGTTTAAGTGTGAAATATGCGGAACTAAAATCCGAAGTGGACGACGGTGTAATAAATGTAAGTCAGGTAAAATGTAAGTATTATTCATTTTATTTTGCTATTTTTGTATATACAAAAGATGCTAAATATGTTAATTTAATATGGTGCATTTATTTTATACATATTTTTAGGTGATTGTAACAGAAAATAAGGGGGATTGGGGTATGAACCTTGGTAGGAAAATAACGAAGCAAAATCAATATATTGCGCTATTTGCAGGTATGGTTTTTTTGCTGTTATTAGTATTGACACCCCCAGCATATAGCAATAAAAGTGTGGCGATATCCGGTACAAGCTTTGCGGGAATCGGAATTACAAAACATACTTCCTTTTTTGCTGCAGTTTTATCCGATAGTGAAGTGTTTACAGATGCAGCGACTTATCATATCATAAACCGTAATCAGCAGCCGGTTCGGTTATTACCCAACCTTATCCTTTATGCCTTAGCTGTTCTGCTTGTAGGTTATAGTATAATAATTCGTATCTGCAAATATGATAAGCGGCAAACAGATCAAAATATTTGTGAGCTTGCATTTTCAAAAGGCGGACATGCTCCACCTCTATTTTTTATTTTATAGGAATTGCATCCTATGAATAAAAAGATTAAATTCAAAGGAAAGGGAAAGAGATAATGAAAAAAACTAAGCCAGTATTTTTTATAATCGTTGCGATAGCATTACTTATGACGTATACAGCTGCTGTTGGAATTCATTTTGGCAATGTCAATATTAAGGGTGCCAATGAGATGCGTTTCGGTATTGATATCAAAGGTGGTGTTCATGCAGTATTCCAGCCGGAAGGGTTGAAAACAAAGCCTACACCAAGTCAATTGGAGGCAGCACGTTCTGTATTTGAAACACGTCTCGATAGTCAGAATATCCTCGATTATGAAGTAACAAGTGATAAGCAAGCCGGAGATGTAATCGTACATTTTCCGTGGAAATCAAATGAAAAGAACTTTAACCCTGCAAAAGCAATTTCAGAACTGGGAGCCATGGCAGAGTTAAGATTTACCGATGCAGACGGTAAGACTTTGATTGAAGGAAAGCGCGTTTCTAAGAGTAGTCCAACTTTAGATAAAGAAACCGGTCAATATGTCGTAAGTCTTACTTTTGATGCAGAAGGATCAAAACAGTTGTCTAAGGTTACCGATCAATATTACGGTAAATTGATGAATATTTACATGGATAAAGATCTGATTGAGTCGGCTACGATTAGCGCCCGGATTAATAATGGCGAATGTATCATCACAGGTATGAAGAATTATGATGATGCCAAGAAATTATCCAATCAGATTAATTCCGGTGCTCTGCCATTCTCAATGGCAACAAAGAACTATTCTACAATCAGCCCGTCCTTGGGTACGGGTGCTTTAAATGTTATGGTACAGGCTGGTTTTATTGCATTTGTAATTATCTGTATCCTGTTAATTTTCTATTATCGTTTGCCGGGATTGGTTGCATGTATATCGCTGCTGATACAGATTACAGGTCAGATACTGTTTCTATCTGTTCCGCAGATGTCTCTTACCCTGCAGGGTATAGCCGGTATAATACTATCCATTGGTATGGGTGTAGATGCTAACGTAATCTCCGCAGAAAGAATTAGTGAGGAGATTAAATCAGGTAAGAGTACAGCCTCTGCAATTACAGCCGGATTTTCAAGCTCATTTTCATCTATTTTTGATGGCAATATCACCGTATTAATTGTAGCTGTAATCATGATGACTTTAGGTTCCGGTTCATTGTTGTCCTTTGGATATACATTATTTAGTGGTATTCTATTTAACTTTATAGCAGGTGTTACAGGTTCTAGATTAATGATTCGTTCTTTGAATTCATTTAAATTCTTACAGAAACCGTCTCTTTACACCTGCCTGTCAAGGAGGGTAACATACGATGAACAATAAAATTATTGGATTTTACAAGAAACGTTGGATATACTTTGGTATATCAATAGCTATTATGATAATCGGCACTATATTTGCCTTGGTTGATGGAGTTACGCTCGATATTCAGTTTAAGGGCGGATCGATGTTAACTTACACTTATGAAGGAACATTGAGTTCTAATGATACTACGAAAGCAGAGGATATTGCAACAGCACAGCTGAAGAGAAATGTTAGTGCTCAGCTCACAGAGGATTTTACCACACATCAAAAGAGGATTATCTTTAACCTTGTTGGAAAATATGGCGTTAATGCGAAAGATCAGAAAGCTTTTGAAGCGGCTATAAAGAAAGAATTTCCTAAAGCTAATTTCAATCTTTACGAAACCAAGATGGTAGAAAAATACTTCGGAGATAAATTCTTAAGACAGGGAATGATAGCAATTATACTTGCTGCAGTATTGATTGTGGCATATGTATGGATTCGCTTTAAGATGATGGGAGGTCTTTCCGCAGGTGTAATGGCACTGGTTGCCTTGTGCCATGACGTACTTGTTGTATTCTTTACCTGTGTTATTTTTAAAATACCAATCGGCGATTCCTTTGTTGCGGTAGCATTAAGTATTCTCGGTTATTCGATTAATGATACAATCGTTATTTATGACCGTATCAGGGAGAACGTAAAAGAACTGGTAGATGTTCCGCTTGAAAAAATTACAGATTTATCAATTACACAGTCTCTGCATCGTTCCGTTAATACGAACATCGCAGTTATGATCAGTGTCAGCATGGTATATATCATTGCAAATATAAATAACATTGAATCAATTAAGAGCTTTGCGCTTCCAATGGCTGTAGGCTCCATCAGCGGTTGCTACTCAACTATCTGTATCGCAGGTCCGCTTTGGGTAATGTGGAAGAAGAGAAAAGGCAATAACGAAATATTTAAAGAAAAAAAGAAAGAACCAATCAGAATAACAGTAAGTAAAAAGAAATAATAATGTATAAAGGGCTGATGCACCAGCGGTTGATATCCCGCAAAGTGCATCAGCCTATTTGTTTTATTGGATCATTTCTTTAGCCTTTCACGACTTGTTCTGAAGGGTGCGTCTTTAAAGAAGAAGGATAAAATAACCCCTGCTATTGAAATAATCAGACAAAAGAAAAAAATCTGTTGGATTGAAACGGAGAGCACATTTTTGGCCTGATTCAATATAATTTTAAAATTTTTTATATAATTAACCGGAACATGCTTCATTATCTGATTGATCGAATCTGAGCTGGTGATAACCTGAGGATTCTTAAGTAAGTCTTGGATATTATCTGGAATACTAGTTAGGTTAAGCTTTGAAAAACCATAATCCATTTTATTTATCATAATTGTACCATAAATAGCGGATCCAACCGTACTCCCTATATTTCGAAAAAATTGAACTGTTGATGTAGCAGAACTGAGCTGCTCCATGGAAACGGAGTTCTGGACATTAATATTGGCAATTGGCATATTGATTCCTATACCAACACCTAAGATTACCATAAATATGATAATCAGGTAATAGGGTGTTGCTACATTCATTGTGGAAAGCAAACCCGCCCCTAAGGATATTAGAATAAAGGCTGCAGTAACGAGGAGCTTTTTATTACTAATTTTCGATATTGCAAATCCTGTTATATTACTTGAAACCATAAGACCCAGCATCATTGGTGTTGTTATTGCGCCAGAAGTAGTTGCATTTGATCCAATAATTCCTTGTACAAAATAAGGAATATACATAATTGCAGCAAACATAATACCATTTGTTAGAAATGCAATGAACAATGTAACAGTAATACTTCTTTGCTTAAATAACGATAAAGGTATGATTGGATTACTGGCTTTATATTCTATAAATATAAACAGGACAAGCATTATAAGTGAAAAAACAAACAAGCCTACAATCTGCAACGACAACCATGAGTATTCTGTACCTGCCCAATGAAAGGCAAGTAGCATTGGTACAAGTGCAAATATAAGTGTAATAGTACCTAGGTAATCAATTTTTTTCTTCTGTTCTGTAAATCTGTAATTTGGCAGGAAGATTAGTGTAAGTAATAATGCTACAATTCCGATTGGCAAATTAACATAAAAAACCCATCTCCAGCTAAGATGATCCGTAATAAATCCACCAATCAGGGGCCCGATGATACTGGCCAATCCAAACATGGCTGTCACAAAGCCTATATATTTTCCGCGTTTCTGGGGAGGGAATATATCCGCAACAATGGTAAAGACTCCGGTAACAAGAATACCTCCACCGATACCTTGGATACCTCTGAAAAGAATAAGTGGGATCATACCTTGTGAAGTTCCACACAGAACTGATCCGGTCAGAAATGAGAGTATACCAAATATAAACACGGGTTTACGACCGAAGATATCTGCAAATCCTCCTGCAATAGGAATGATTATGGTGGAACATAACATGTAAATTGTGAATGGCCATGAATAATACTCCATGCCGTGCAAATCGTTAACGATCATTTTCATGGCGGTTCCAACTATCGTTGAATCCAGAGCAGATAGCAGAAGGCTGGCCATAAGTGCTATCAAAAGTATTACTGTTTGAGTGTTATTTAGATTTTTTGTTTTCAAAATAATTACTCCTCTCTACTATATAATATATTGGTATAGAGTATACTAGTATGGGTAAAAAATAAATAAAAATTAAGTTATAGATTATTTTTTTCCTTTAATTCATCACATAATTCAGCACACCAATCAGAAAACAAGTTATACATTCTGGCATACAGTTCCATCATGAGTACTGCGTGTTGTGGAATAAATTCTTTCTTGGAATCGATATTGAATTTAATATGTTCTTGTTTTAAAGCAAGCGCCTTTTGCAAATTTTTAACCAGAAGGTAACCATTTTGAGGTTCGATATTATGAATGTTACCGGTAAAGGCCATAAAATCGATATAGACCATACCGGGTTCTTCTGAATAATTTTCCATAAGTTTAAAAAAATAATCCTTACCTTTTTCATTAATGGAATATATCGTTTTTTCGGGCATTTCTCCTTCCTTTACTACTTTGCTATCCAGATACCCTTTCTTGCATAAAGTTAAAAGGTTTTTATAAACGGATGGTATACTTATTTTAACCCAAGTCTTAACATTTCTAAACTCCATCACCTTTTTCATCTCATAAGCATTCATGGGTTTTTCCATTAATAATCCTAATAACATTAGATCTACGGTCGACATACTTACCTCCTAGTATACGGTATACTAGTTTATATTATTATCATAAGCCTACTTTGTCAATTATTTTCAATAGATTCATAAAAAAAGTAAACTTTACCTTATCATTAACACAAAATACAACGAACTGTGTCAATAAAACCTGGTAAAGTTCACCTATAAATTAAATTATATTATATGGTAAGTGTATTCGAGCTTTTGATACTGTAATTAATCGCGAGACAGATCTGATCTGCCATGGACATTACTACATTAAGTCTTGTAGTCTGTAGAAGCAGATTATCTAATAAGCCGGAGAAATTAACAATACCTGTAATAAAGATATCTCCTACGGCAGGAAGGTTTTTATCAACTCCGGCACCTGGTTTTAAAGAGCCTTCACCAAGTGTAATATATCCGATGTGATCCGACTTGCCTAACGATGCATCAATGGCTATGATAAACGCGTCTTCATGATTCTGATGAATCATATCAATCGTATCTTTCAGGTTTTTGGCATGAACCGGCTCTTCTAGAGTACCGTATACCATATAATTATAGTGCTTTTGATATTTCGATAACTTATATCCGATAATTGGACCAAGACAGTCACCGGTTGCCCTATCGGAACCGATACAAAGAAAAATGATGGTTTTATTTAAACACATCGGTTCCTTTAAGAGATCAGATAACCTACATCCCAGTTTAAAAGCAATATTTTTTTCTGATGAGTTGAAATAGCAAACACTGTTTTTATTTTTAAGGAAAACGCTCATTATACCTCCAGATGCCTGATAACAGGTTTTTATATAACATAAGTATTACCAGTATTTCATAGAATAGACATAAAATTTTCTAAAACTTAGAGATATAAGATAAGCTTTTCGCTGTTTTTTCGGGGGCAGCAGCCAAATGTTTAAGAAAAATATTTCAGGATTAGCAGATTGAGCAACTTTTAGGTAGAAAACTGATGAAAACTTATATGTTCATAAAACTTAAAGTGACAAAAAGCCTGTCCAGCTTATGATATCATAATTATTATTTATGGGTTTAATATCAATCAGTATGGAATAGGAGTGGTTTATTTGATAGAAACAATATACAGCAATGAGAATGGGGATGTTAATAGTACAGGGAAATCGCAGGCAGCTTTTAAAATGCCAAAGAATATCAGACAAGTCGGAAAAAGTAATGCTATCAGAAAAATTTATATAGAGGACTATGTTATGTCCTATATCAAGCAGTTGTCGGGCGGGGAATATTCTGAATGCAGCATTGCTGTATTGGTTGGCCAGTGTGTTAAGCTTGAAAATAGCCGAAATATATTTATATCTGGAGCGGTTAAGGTAAATGATGCGAATGCCATTAATGATATTACTTTTACAAATGATACCTGGACGGCCATTTATGAAGATATAAAAAAATATTTTGTTGAAGCAGAAATTGTTGGTTGGTTTATCGGAGGAGCAGGCTATCTATTTACAGAAGAAGATAAAATACAAAAAACCCATATTGACAACTTTGCCGGTCAAGATAGGGTGCTTCTGACTTATGATAACCTTGAAAAGGAAGAGACTTTCCTTTGCTATGAAAATAACCGCCTTTGTAAACAGGAAGGCTATTACATATATTACGAAAAAAATGATGAGATGCAGACCTATATTATAGATCATAAAAAAGGCGGAAGCTGTGAGGAAGATTATGACGACAAGGTATCCAAAGATATCAGAACTGTAATTCAAAACAAGCAGACACAAGAGGAGGATAGCAAAGGGGTAACAAGGCTAATGTATGCCGCGGGTACCCTTCTTGCAGTAATCGTTCTCATTATTGGAGCAGCAATGCTTCGTAATTATGATCAAATGAAAAATATGCAGGATACCTTGAATCATCTTTCAAAAAATATGCAAAAAGAACCGGATAATGCCACAGGAAGTGACGCATCGGATCAATCGAAAAAAGGACAAGCAAAGAGTAATATAACAGCGGCTGCAACCAAATCAGCCGATAAAGCTTCATCTTCGAATGGAAAAGGGCAGGATAGCCTGGATGTAGAAGTGGAACGTGGTAATGTGGATCCCATTAAGAAGGAAGAGGACAAGAGTAGTACTGCTAGTCAAACCGGTAAGAGCAGTGTAACCAGTAAAGGCAGTGACAAAGAAGACACGTCCGATAAGGAATTGGCCTCAGATAAGAGTACCAGTAACAAAACACCTACATCAAAGCCTAAGCCCAGCAGCAAACCCACAGCCAATCAATCTACCAAAGAGGCTACCACCTATTATACAGTAAAAAATGGAGATACTTTGGCGGATATTAGTTATAAACTATATAGTACCTATACTCAGGTAAAAAAAATCATGACACTAAACGGAATTACTGATCAGGATCTTATTTATGAAGGGCAGAAGCTTATCGTACCAAAAAAGTAAAATAAAGTCTTGCTTATTAAATATTGAGGTTTGTTGCAGAAGCAACAGCCTCAATATTATTTGTTTCATAGGATTTGGGTTTCAAATACTTACTCCGACTTACTCAGCACCACAAATAATTAAAAAGGTAACCGTTTTCAGTCGGCCGTTTATTTTTATATGAAAAAGTTCGTGCCTTATAATTAGAAATGAGTTATAATACTCTAAAGAAAACTGCTTTGGGAGTAGGTTATGGCGAAAGAAAGAGAAAATCAAGCTTTAAGAGAATATAGTAACCGAAAAAAACGGTATAAAAGAATAAGAAATATAGCGATATGTGTACTGTTTGTGGCAGTTGCGCTGATCGGTGTATGTTATGTTACATATCGGAATAACAAGAGCTACAAAAGCTATAAAGTGATAAATACGACTGAATTAACTGGTGACAATGCAGCAGGTTATTTAAGCTATGGGAGTTCTTTGATCCGCTATAATAAGGATGGAGCGGCAATATATGATAGGTCTGGCACTACATTATTGAAAGCATCTTATGAAATGTCCAATCCGATTGCGGATACCTGTGGCAAATATGTAGCAATTGCAGATCGCGGGGGAAAATCAATCCGTGTTTATAACGGTGAAAAGGAAGTAGGAAGTTATTCCACAGAATATGATATTACGAAAATAAAGGTTGCTTCCCAAGGAGTAGTGGCTGCTCTGATGCAGGAAGGAGATAGAATCTATTTCAAGCTATATCGTCTGGATGGTAAGGAATTAGGGGTATCTGCAAAGACGATAAATAATGCAGGATATCCTCTTGACATAGCTCTATCAGAGGATGGTACGAAGGTAGTAATTATATATCTTTCTGTTGCCTCCGGAGACATGATAAGTAACGTTGTCTGCTATAATTTCGATGATGTAGGAGCAAACTCAAACGATCAATGTGTAGGAATATTTAAGTCTGATAAGGGAATTGTGGCTCCAGAGGTTGAATTCTTAAATAATGACACTTTCTGCATATATAAGGATAATGGATTTGAACTCTATTCAATGAAAGAAAAGCCTAGTAATATTAGTGAAGTTAAGCTAAAGGGTAAAATACAAAGTGTTTTTAATAACAAAAATAACGTAGGGATAGTCCTTGAAGCAGAGGATGGATCGTCAAAACATGTCATGCTTTATAGCCTGAAGGGAAAGCTTATTCTTAATAAAGCCTTTGACTTTGAATACACAAAGATTTCTATGACCAATAAAGAAATTATATTATACAGTGAACTTAGCTGTATGATTATGAAAACGAATGGTAAAGTAAAGTTCAGATATAACTTTGATAAGAACATCACAGGATTTTATCCAAACAATGATCTAGATCATTACTATTTGATCAATGATACAAACCTTATGGATATCCAGTTGACGGATTAATGTGAATCGTCTCGCAAAAGGTATGTAAGCCCAAATAATAGCGAAAGCAGCTATTCTACAGGATTTATGCCAAAAAATGCTCGGACAGTAGATTGAAAAAAGTAAATTGGGCCATAATAGTGGGATACATAAAAAATAAGGTTTCTATAGTGAACCTAATTAAGAGTATTACTATTTGTGCCACCGCTTGGGGCGTAATGGATGCTTAGTGTGAATTACAAAAAGTATAATTCATACTAAGCACAAATTAACTTAAGGGTAGGAAAAATAGTTGTTGTAAATAAGTGTTTCACAAGAGATATAAGAATTATTAAATTATATTTGTAATGAAAATATGAAAGGTTTAGGTATTAATATGAACTGGGTACTGATAATTGTTTTAGCTATTCTTGTGGTTAATTCGCTGATCGGTATGAAGATAGGACTGATTAAATCGATATTTTCCCTCTGCTCCATGATTTTAGCGCTAGTATTATCTTTATGGATTAGTCCATATGTGAATGATTTTCTAAGGGGTAATGATAAGGTTTGTGAAAAAGTAACCACCAAGGTAGAAAAAGTTCTTCCAGCGATAAAAGGTAAAACAGATCAAAACGATCAGGTTTCCATCATTGAAGGCTTATCCCTTCCAGAGTCAATTAAAAATTCATTGATTGAAAATAATAATAAGGAGACCTATAAGAAGCTTTCGGTAGATAGCTTTAAAGGATATTTAAAAGGCTATCTGTCCAGTATTGTAATTAGTGCGATAGCATTTGTAGCAACATTTATTATAATTCAAATACTCTTGTGGGTGCTCAGTTTTGCTTTGGATATCCTAAGTAAACTGCCGCTGATCAAGCAGGTCAACAAGCTAGCAGGCTTAGTGGCTGGCCTGATACAGGGATTTATATTGGTATGGATCTTATTTATTGTATTTACGGTATTTGGAAGCAGCGAATGGGGTCAGAAGGCAATGGAGATGATACAAAGTAATCAAATGCTTAGTATCATTTATGATAAAAACATTCTGCTTGAATTTATTACGAATATATCTAAAATGTTATAGGGATTGGTACACCAGATAGCGTGATTTAGGTATTCACATTAAAGTGAAAGTGATGATTTATATTATTGGGATTTCTTGAAATATAAGGTGACTCTTTTGAATCTGGAACGCAGATCGTAAGAGTCGCTTTTTTATTTCATAGGAAATTGCGTCCTATGAAATAAAAAGCACTCCGTGCAGGATGCGCACCTCGCGGTAAGGAAGTATGTTACTACGTAACCCGCTCGGGCGCGGAGAATGTGCGCGCACATTC
>JAEWMT010000022.1 GCA_023393095.1 Bacillota bacterium | reverse complement strand
TCATAGGTTCGAGCCCTATAGGTCCCATTTGTGCCGGCGTGGCGGAACTGGCAGACGCACAGGACTTAAAATCCTGCGGGACTAATCTCCCGTACCGGTTCGATTCCGGTCGCCGGCATTATTCTTTTTAAAGAATAATGCTGTTTTTATTATACTAGGTAATGTCGTAATTCGTCATTAAAAACAGTAATAATGTGTGTGCTTAGCTCAGCTGGATAGAGCGTCTGGCTACGGACCAGAAGGTCGGGGGTTCGAATCCTCTAGCACACGTTATCAAGTGTATTGTATACGAAGGTATTCAATACACATTTTTTATTTCATAGGAAATTGCGTCCTATGAAATAAAAAGCACTCCGTACAGGATGCGCACCTCGCGGTAAGGAAGTATGTTACTACGTAACCCGCTCGGGCGCGGAGAATGTGCGCGCACATTCTTTGTTCTATGTAGATATATATCTAACCAATAATTATTTCAATTTTAACGGTAAGTCTGATTGTTTCTCTAGTATATGTTATAATGGACGGCTGCTTTCGTATGCCGTAACCATCGTGTACCTTCTATAAATCTAATTTTTGTATAAATCTTTAAACTGTCTGGATAATTATTCCTTATTAGATTATAATTTAAGATAACATATTGTAGGTATGATTTATTATTTTAGTAATAAGAGAAATTATTGATTACTAGGTTAATTATGTTAAATAATATAGTGAAACGTTGATATTAAGGATCTATTCTTAAATAAATTATGTAAAGTAGGATGAGATTTTCTTCTGAAAATGATTTTACATAGACAAGCTTTAAACGAAGAATTTATTTAATTATACAGCTTTTATAAAGATAAACCTGTTCATTAATAGTGACTATTCGATTACTGTAATTTAAATTGTACAAATTATGGTGATTATTTTACCCTATGTGCATTACGGATCAAAGTAATAATTCAATACTAAAGTATCTGATGCGAAACAAATTATGGTTCTAAACTATATAATAGGCATAGGCTAACATTTTTTGTATAATAAGTTCACCACAAACTAAAGATACGAAAGGATGTTAGCTATGCCTATGTATGATTTTATAACAAAATTTATTGATTTGGAAGATGCAATTATTGAAGATATTGAGAATTCTGCAGAAACAACCACTATCCATTTCTCTTTAAAAAGAAAAACCATTTCCTGTCCGTTTTGTTCTTCCCCTACTAATAAGGTACATGATTACCGTGTTTCTTATATTAAGGACATTCCCATTTTAGGAAAGAATACTATGCTTGCTTATAAAAAACGCAGGTATCATTGTAGTTGCTACAATAAACACTTTTACGAGTCTTTTTCTCTGGTACCCAAATCTATAAATATTTTACTCGTATTATAAAAATAAGAAAGTATTAATAAGAATCGTAATTATTCATAATATTTTTAAATGAACATAAATATCCAAATGATAATTATAAGAAAATATGGTTTCCGATTGGTGTCAAAATACTTACTAAGCCATTAATTATATATCGTTATAAAATATGCTAGTATTTATAAATGTGCAGATACAGAATATACAAAGTGAAACGACCGCCAGGGGGAGCCAGGCGGTCGTTTCGATGAGGGGAGTATAAATAATTAATAAGGGGTTATATAATGTGCTGAGGTGTTAACCCTAGCACCTTTTTATTATAATACAGATGCTTCTATTATGCAATATTTATATGAAAAGTTTTTAGCAAATTTATATAAAAAACGTATTGAAATATACTATTAATCATGGGGAAAGTAGTAAAATGCATAAATTAACCAAATAAATTAATTATATTATAGTAATATTTGTATATATAATGAAATTAAAAAAATGGTAAATACCATTAAATTTGTTTATGTTTATATGAATATTAAAATAAAAACGGAAGATAATAAATTTTGCAATATCAATTTAACTATTATAGGAGGCCACTATGACAACAAGTAATAATAATTCTAAAAATAGTAACAACAACTATCAGACATCAGATATGAGAAATACAACTGGTACAAGCAATACTAGTAGAAACGCTAATACAAGTAATACTGCTGGTTCAAGCTACACAACCGGAAGCAGAAATGCTAATTCAATGGGGTCAAGTAGAAATGCAAACACCAGTAATTATACAACTGGTTCCAGCCGTAATGTAACATCAGGAAGCAGATGCGAAGATACAACTTCAGGAAGCTCTTCCAGAGATGCAGCAGGAAGCTCTTCTAGAAATGCTTCTTCATACGGTTCTTCTAAGGATGCAGCAGGAAGCTCTTCCAGAAATGCAACTTCAGCGGGATCTTCCAGAGATGCAGCAGGAAGTTCTTCCAGAAACGCTGGCAGCAATAATAACTTCAGAGATTTAGACGACTCTGAAAGCGATTATTAAAATTATAAAATCTAAAAAATTATAGTAAGATGTTCCAGTATAAACTGGAGCATCTTTTTTATGCTAAAATTATTAATAAAGTTTTAGGAAACGACGTTTATCATGAGCAAACAGAGCCTAATTTGAATAAAATATATCGGGAGAACATTATTTTTGATGAAGGGTGGTGACAGTAAAGGTATGTCTTTTGATACGATTAAAACTAATGATATCATAAAGTATATTGGGATGCCTAACGTTTTAATCATTGACTTAAGAGATGAAGATGAATATTATGCCGGGCATATTCCGACTGCTGTTAATATCCCATATGAACAACTAGAGGAAAAGAAGCCTTATCTGCAGCAAAATAGTCTCCTGATTTTTTATTGTGACCGAGGTAACATTAGTTTACTTGCATCGAGGGATTTAATGAAATATGGGTATAATATTAAAAGCCTATATGGCGGTATCCATGCTTATCGTGGAAAATTAGACCGAAGCTGACAAAATGTACATTGACTGGGGAACAAAAGAGATTTAGAATAACAGATGAAAAACTTTTTATTCGGCAGTACTATTGAAAAAATATAAAAGACAACACCGGAGGTAAGAATGAAACAATTTGAATATATTTCACCGTGTCATTTTGGTCTGGAAGCTGTACTTAAGCGTGAGCTTACAGATCTGGGATACGAGATAACCAAGGTAGAGGATGGCAAGGTAAGTTATAAAGGGGATGAAAATACCTGCGCAAGAGCGAATATGTTTCTTAGAACCACGGAGAGGGTATTACTTAAAGTATCATCTTTTACAGCGGAAACCTTCGATGAATTATTTGAAAAAACAAAAGCTATCGCATGGGAAGAGTATATACCAAGGGACGGTAAGTTCTGGGTGGCCAAGGCTAATTCTGTTAATAGTAAATTATTCAGTCCATCCGATATTCAGTCCATCATGAAGAAAGCAATTGTAGAGAGAATGAAACAGAAGTATAAGCAGGACTGGTTTGAAGAAAGCGGAAATTCTTATCCACTGCGTGTTACGATATTAAAGGATGAGGTTACTGTCTGTATTGATACTTCAGGGGAATCCCTGCATAAGAGAGGATATCGGAAGCTTGCGAGTAAGGCTCCAATTACTGAAACTTTAGCTGCAGCTCTTATTATGCTGACCCCATGGAATAAGGATCGGTTTCTGGTAGATCCATTTTGCGGAAGCGGTACGATACCGATTGAAGCAGCGATGATTGGGGCGAAGATAGCTCCGGGAATAAATAGAACATTTCTGGCAGAGACATGGAACCATATGTATTCAGAAAATTCTTGGGTTCAGGCTAGACAGGAAGCAGGGGATATTGTCAGGAAAGATATTCAGAATTCAATTCAAGGCTTTGATATTGATGGAGATATTATCAAGGCAGCAAGGCAGAATGCCAGACTTGCAGGTGTGGATCATTTAATTCATTTTCAGCAGAAGCCGCTGCGAGAGTTAAGTAGCAGCAAACGTTATGGATTTATTATAACAAACCCCCCATATGGAGAGAGGTTAGAGGATAAAAAGGAATTACCAGCGTTGTATAAAGAGATGGGTCAGGTGTTTGGAGCACTTGATTCTTGGTCATATTATATCATTACGGCCTATGAAGATGCCCAGAAATATATCGGCAGACAGGCTGATAAAAACAGGAAAATATATAATGGAATGATGAAAACGTATTTTTATCAATATATGGGGCCGAAGCCTCCAAAACAAAGTAATTAAAATAGCGAATAAAAAATTGTATTTTATATAAAATAGAAAAAGATGTTGTAAACGCCATTAAAAATCATATACGTTTGCAGCATCTTTTTTTACTATCTCTTTGAAATCCATGAGTGAATATCTGAATAAATGTCTTCTTTATTAAGTTCATTAAGAACTTCATGTCTGCAGTCCGGATAGATTTTTGAATTGACATTCGTAAATCCTAATTTCCTCAGTGTATGTACGAATTTATTTATTTCTTTCCCAAAATTACCTACCGGATCCTTTTCACCGCTGATGATAAAGAATGGAAGATCATTTCTTGTCAATACTATCTGCTTTTTAGAAATTTCATTCTGCACTAATTTTAATAGATCATGATAAAATGAAGCAGTACAGGTGAAGCCACAGTATGGATCATGGAAATATGCACCGACTATCGGATTGCTTCTTGTAAGCCAGTCGAAGGTTGTACGAGTTGATAGAGATGTATATTTTTTATTACCAAACATAAGATTATTCATATACGGTGATCTATGTTTAGGACCTTTTAAGGTAGTTATTAAGGAAGAGATAAACAATCCAAACTGTACTAGGGCTTTCGGAGTAAAATTACTGCCAGATAGGATAATACCATCGTATTTGTCATAAGACTGAATAACATTTCTTGCAATAATTGAACCCATGCTGTGACCAAATAGGAAAAACTTACTGCAGCGATTATTCTGTACAATATATTCACTAATATGAAGGGCATCGTTTACAAGAAGGTAATATCCATCTTCTTTAGCTAAAAAGCCTAATTCACTCAGCTTTGTCTCTTTTCCATGTCCGCGATGGTCATAACAGTATACATCATAGCCCTGATTCACAAGGTATTCTGCAAAAGAAAAATAACGAATTTGATGTTCTGCCATTCCATGAAGTATTAATATACTAGCTAATGGCTTGTTTGAAGCCACATAATGAGTTAATTTGGTTATATAACCATCTCTTTGCTTTATCTGTGTATATTCAACTTCCCCCATCTTTCTTTCTCCTTCGTGCTAAAATATTTTGAAGTACTATATTGTTTGAGGCATCATATTCATAGCGCCAATTACTATTTGAATTATATTAAGTAAACTTTTATAATAAGCACCGAGCGAAGTGAGTGTGTATCAGTATTAACAGTGGAATCTACCGAAGGCTGTCTAATTCTCACGTAACGTTTTCATTGTATTTGGTGCTAAGTTGGTTGGCGTGAGAATTTGACATTGTATCCATTTTTATTATATAAGTAAGAGTTTTATAATGCAACAATAATAATAGGAAGAATACCCCATAAATCAACAATTTATCGACAAATCTACAAAAATATATTGAGATTAATGTAGTATTATTATATAATTTATCATATAATTACATATAAACCATTTTTTACTTTAGATAAAGTATAAAATACTATATTGTCACGTTTTTAGGTTTTTTAAGATTTTTATATGTCAATTATACTAATTAATTTTTTGACGATTTTATAAAATAACTTTGATATTTACATCACAAAATTATGTCGCGGGGGTGTTGTAGAATGGATAAATCACTGCTAAGAAAAGTAGCAATACAAAGCTTAGCTCTTATGATTGCAGTGATATCATTTTCATATGCCTGCAGCCAGTATCAACCGATCACCATTCAAGCAGTTGGTAAGATTAACGATGATATATCAAATCATAGTACCACAGCTTTTGCTAATACAATAGTATCTGCTGGAAGCTTTCCTGGCTTGATACATAAAGTTGAAGTAAATGCAGTCCAAAGACTAGAGGCGGGCGAGAGCCAGGTCGATATTATGAAACAGGGAGACAAATATCTAGTGATAAAAAAGCCACGCGGTACACAACTTACTATAAAACTGGATGATTTATATAATAAAAAAAGTATTCAATTAACGATATCGGGTATGACAGTTAATGAATTTTCAAAAGATATGATATCCAGAGTAGAAGGAAAAGAAGTTTTTCTAGGAGAGCCTCAGTATAAGGAAATAACTTCTACTCAAGTAGATAAAGAGAGCAAAAAGTCAGTAGAATTACTAACAAAGGATTATGGTAAGGATTTCTGCCGTGGATTAACGATAAAAATAAATCAAAATTTAAACTCTAATCAGTATACAGCTCAGGTATTGATTGAACTGGATGGAGTCTATGCTTATAAATTATATGAAGATGCTGATAATTATTATATCAGTGTTAGGAAACCCTCTGAGGTATATGATAAAATACTTGTGATAGATGCCGGACATGGAGGTAAGGATAGCGGAGCTCTTTCACGGAATGAAGAATATTATGAAAAGAACATCAATTTACAGATACTTCAAGATTTGAAAAAACTATTAAATACAGAGAATATAAAAGTTTATTATACACGTACGGGGGATGATACCGTATACTTAAGACCACGCGTTGAGCTTGCTAATGAAGTGGATTGTGATTATTTCATCAGTATTCATTGTAACGGCAATAAATTATCATCACCAAATGGCACGGAGGTTCTTTACTCTAATAAGAAATTTAAGGGAGTTAAATCTTCTGATCTGGCAAAGCTTTTTTCCAAAGAAATAGATAAAACAATATCCCTTAAGAATAAAGGTATCGTAAAAAGACATCAGGAAGATATCTATATTATGGACAAGGCTAAAGTTCCGATGATATTGATAGAAGTTGGTTATGTGACAAATTATAATGATATGAATTACTTAAACCAGGATAAAAACAGGAAAGCTGTTGCAAAAGGAATTTATAATGGTATTATGAAAGCATATCAAGAACTTCCGGTTGATAAATAAGTGCCGTATCATCGGCGGAATGGAATGAATTATGAAGAAAATTATATTTGCTACATCAAATGAAGGAAAAATGAAAGAAATTAGAGAAATATTAAAAGATCTTGATATAGAACTCCTTTCGTTAAAGGAGGCAGGTTTAAATCCAGAAATTATTGAAAATGGAAATACTTTTAAAGAAAATGCAATTATTAAAGCGAAAACAGTTATGGAATTATCGGGTGAGATTGTATTAGCAGACGACTCTGGACTTGAGGTAGATTATCTGGGGAAGGCTCCCGGTGTATATTCAGCACGTTTTATGGGTGAGGATACCTCTTATGACATTAAAAATCAATATATCATTGATCAGTTGAAAGATGCTTCAAAAGAAGAGCGCAGTGCTAGGTTCGTCTGTGAAATTGCATGTGCATTTCCGGATGGGAAAATCGTAACAAAAAGGGCAACGATAGAAGGATTTATCGCGAATGAGATATCTGGAGCAAACGGCTTCGGATATGATCCTATATTCTATGTACCCGAATACCACTGTACTACAGCTGAAATGTCATCCAACCAAAAGAATGAAATAAGTCATCGGGGAAAAGCTCTTAGGGCGATGAAAGAAGAAATAATCAGACATGCATAAGTATCATGAGATTACTTCATGGAGGTAAAAATGAAGATTTTGATTATAAGCGATACGCATGGAAGAAATAATCACATTTTAAATACATTAGAAAAAGTAGGTCCGGTTGACTTGTTGATACATCTTGGAGACTTTGGCGGAGGAGAAGATTATATCGAAGAAATATCATCCTGTCATATAGAGATGGTATCAGGGAATAATGATTTCTTTAACGGGCTTCCTAAGGAGAAGATTATTAGGGTGGGAAAGTATTCAATCATGCTGACTCATGGCCATCGGTATGGAGTTAATTATAATACTTATGATATATTAGAGACTGCGGAAAGAAATAAAGTTGATATCGTTATGTTTGGACATACTCATGTTCCGTTGATTGATTTAAGCCATGTGGTATGGTTGATCAATCCAGGCAGCCTTGCTTTGCCAAGACAATATGGAAGAATACCAACGTTTATTATCATGGAGATAGATCCTTACGGCGAAGCGCATTTCACACTGAACTATTACAAAGAGGAAGAATAAAGGGACTTTTTAAATTTGTCTATAGATCACGTTTCCAATAATATGAAGAATTACATGAAAAATTGCAATTGCATAAAAAATTGTGCAAAAAGTTGCAAAAAGTTATAAAAAGTTGTTGACAACAGAGTTATGCTATTATATAATAATTCTTGCGTCACGGTTGGAACGAGTGTAAACCTTGAAAATGCTAAGTACAAGGCACATTTCATAGTCAGATAAAATTGATGACAAATTAAACTTCGGGGTGTGGCTCAGCTTGGCTAGAGTGCTTGATTTGGGATCAAGAGGTCGCAGGTTCGAATCCTGTCACCCCGACTGGTTATTAATTTCTCTTCCATGCGTTGAATAAATCAGGTCTCTGATACGTAAACTTAAATAATAGTAATAAATCTGCGGGTGTAGTTCAATGGTAGAACACTAGCCTTCCAAGCTAGATACGTGGGTTCGATTCCCATCACCCGCTTGATATATGGTCTTACTCAGGTAAAACCATATCAACCATAATGTGCTAGTAGCTCAGTTGGATAGAGCAATGGCCTTCTAAGCCATGTGTCGGGGGTTCGAATCCCTTCTGGCACATTTTTCATCTAAAGACATATTGAAAAATGAATTATGGTGGGTATAGCGCAGTTGGTTAGCGCGCCAGATTGTGGCTCTGGAGGCCAAGGGTTCGAATCCCTTTATCCACCTTATATTGTATTGATTAAGAAAAGTCTGAAAAGACTTTTTATTTTCAATACAAGGTAAAATGGTGGAAACACCTGAGTTTATATTGGGCTATCGCCAAGCGGTAAGGCACAGGACTTTGACTCCTGCATTACGGTGGTTCAAATCCACCTAGCCCAGTTTTTCGGTACATCTGTATCGGGAGAATAACTTTAATGAAAAACTGGGCTTGCCCAGAAGACTGAAAGTAGACTTTCAGCTTATTATGAGTATAGTCCAGCAACTGGGCTTGCCCAGAAGGCTTGAACATTAAATTTGAGTATGTATGTTATAAGTGGATTTTAAAACTGGAATTACCCAGATATACAGAAGAAAACTTCGGTAGAATTTTAAGACGGATGTGCTTTATTTCTGTATTAGTACTAGTATAACATATGAAATAACATGGGATATTAGCTCAGTCGGTAGAGCACATGACTTTTAATCATGGTGTCCCGGGTTCGAATCCCGGATGTCTCATTTTTTATCAAATATTATGCGGATGTGGCGGAACTGGCAGACGCGCTAGACTTAGGATCTAGTGGGAGACCGTGCAGGTTCAATTCCTGTCATCCGCAGTTGGGTAAAAAAGCGAAATTCTTAATTTTAAGGGTTTCGCTTTTTTGTCTAAAACTTTATAATTCTTTGTCATTGGAATTTTAGTTATAAATATAATAGTAACACTTTGTTTATCCAAGCTTATCTCTTAATTCAACCGTTTTAAAACTTCGAAGAATTTAAAGCTTATCCCACAGATATGAGATCATATGACAGCGCTGATATTAAAGTTACTTCAGCTTTATAAAATGTTTGTAAATAAGAGAGCAAATATGATATACTAATGCATGATTGGTGAATTAGACTAACAAACTAAATTATAATAAAACATATAGTCATGACACATAGAGTAGGCATGATCAATTTACGGAGGTATTGAATATGGATGACCCTGACCCTGATAGTATTATTGCACAAATTATAATACTGGTCATATTAACTTTAATTAATGCATTCTTTTCCTGTGCTGAGATGGCAATGGTTTCTGTCAACAAGAGCAAGATTAGAAAATTGATGGAAGAAGGAAAGAAAAGTGCTAAACTTGTTCATCTTTTTTCGGAGGAGCCTACAAAGTTCTTATCTACAATACAGGTAGCAATAACCTTGGCAGGGTTTTTCTCCAGTGCTTCGGCAGCATCAGGAATTTCAAGCGTGATCGGGGAATGGCTTGTAAATAATAACATATTGTATGGGCAACAGATTGCTTTCGTAGGCGTAACCCTAATATTGTCCTATTTCACGTTGGTATTCGGTGAGCTTGTTCCGAAAAAGATAGCGTTACAGAAACCGGAAGCTATCAGTATGTTTTGTGTTAAGCCGATTAAAACTGTATCAAAGATTGCTTATCCTTTTATAAAATTACTTACATTTTCAACAAACCTGGTAACAATGCCTTTGGGAATCAAGGAAGGTAATACGGAAGAGATTCTTTCAAGAGAAGAATTGTTATCTCTGGTTAATGAAGGACAGGCTCATGGTGTTCTGAATAAAAAAGAGAAGGAAATGATTAATTCGATCATGGAATTTGATGAGAAGATTGCAAAGGAGATCATGACACCTAGAATTAATGTATTTGCAATTGATATTACTTCTCCAAAGGAGGAGTATCTGGAGGAGCTGCTGGAAACAAAATATACCAGAATTCCAGTGTATGAGGAAGAAATTGATAATATAGTCGGTATGCTCTATGCTAAGGATTTTCTAAAGGAAGCCGTAAGGGTAGGATATAAAAATGTTGATGTAAAAAATATTATGAAAAAGCCTTATCTAGTTCCCGAAAGTAAGATAATTAAGGATTTGTTTCGTGAATTACAACAGTCAAAAAAGCAGATTGCTGTATTGATTGATGAATATGGTGGATTTGCTGGTATTGTTACAATGGAAGATCTGGTGGAAGAAGTTATGGGAGATATTGAAGATGAATATGACCAGGTATCCTTCAAGTTAAAGAAAATTGATGATTCCACTTACTTAATTGATGGTATGGTAACCCTAGATGAGCTTCATAACCGGCTTGACCTCGATTTGTATTCGGAAAATTATGATACGCTGTCTGGTTTTCTAATTGATCATTTGGGTTCCATTCCTCAAGAACATGATGACCGGGTTATCGAGATCGACAATCTGATCTTCAAGTTAGAAAGTGTTAAGAATAAAAGAATTGATAAAGTAAAGCTCTATATTGGTGCAAAAAATGAGGAAGATCAAGATAAGCTATAGAAAAAATATAAATGGTGTTGATTTAAGGGAATTCCATCCCAGAAATCAACACCATTTTTTATTTCATAGGAAATTGCGTCCTATGAAATAAAAAGCACTCCGTGCAGGATGCGCACCTCGCGGTAAGGAAGTATGTTACTACGTAACCCGCTCGGGCGCGGAGAATGTGCGCGCACATTCTTTG